>DAIMMR010000628.1:0-1905 GCA_036720575.1 Clostridium sp. | reverse complement strand
TAATTTAAAATATCTTTTTAGATAAGATGAGTAGAGAAATAAGGGTTTTCATGTGGACATCAACTGGAAGGATGGAATGTGGCAACGCAGGTACGGAGTTGCTACATTCCATCCTGTAAGGCGGTAGACTAGGGGTTTGGGGAGTGTAGCTCCCCATTATATTTATTCCTTATTAATTTTTACATGTTAAAATTAATTATTATAATTTATTATGATTAAGAGAGTGTATTTATAAAATTAACGTTAAAATATTACGTTAATTTTACAAAGCAAGATATATATAATTATAAAATATAAGTATTTACTCACAAGATAAATAAGTCCATAATATGAAAATTTATACTGAAATTCTAATTTATGCTTTAGTATTTAAATTTTTTTACGATATATATACTAGATTTTAATAATGGGAGGGATTTTTAATGAAAAAAATAATTAAGAATGGCTTTTTAATTATTTTTGTATTTATTTTTGTATTTTGTGGGTTTACATTGAGTAATAAAGCTCATGCATCTGGATCTGCACCACCTGTTACAGAGTTTTCTATAATAGGTTATTCATGGCCAGAATTATTTTCAGAGGATTCTTATTATTTACCTGATGCAGCTTCTTCTGTTTCTGTACCAGATTCTACAGCTTATATAATAGTACGTCAAATAGGTTATGGTTCTTTAGGTTCTAATTATTATAGTAATATGAGTACTTATGAATCTTATCCTATAACAGATTCTTATAATGTTGTAGTTGGATTCATAAAAGTAATTGCAATAAGTAATTTATCACAAGGTTTACAGTCTATTAACTTAAATTGTACAAGTTATAGTAGTCCATGGAATACTATGTCTGATTCTATACAATTAGATATTCAACCTAATATTTCAAGTACATCAAGTATATCTAATAAATCAGATTCTTTAAGGTCAGATAATTCTTTAGTTGGAGCTTTTAGATTTTCCTCTTTGAAAAATTTAAAGAATTAATTTTGTGGAGGTAATTTATGTTAGTAAGTGGTTTAAATATTAATTATGGTTTTAATGGTATTAATAATACAGATAAATCTTTTGATAATAATCTTAAATTTAAATCAGAACAAAAAGTAGATAATGAGGAAGATAAAATTTTGTATGAACAGCTTGAAAATGCTGGAGTCGATTTTAAAAATCATTCTTTTCAGTGGCAAAAAGAGAATCTAGTAAGTTTTCCGCCATTAACTGCACCTGGTAATGTAAGAAGAGCTTATAGATTGGCACTTGAAAATGCTACGCCTGATGAAAAAAGAGCAGCTCAAGGAATGGTATTTTATATTCAGCTTTATAAAAAAGATGAATATATAAATAATACTCAAAATAGTGTTAGTGATTATTTGAATTTGATAGATGGATTTAAAGATTATTTTGATAGTAGATATAGTAATCTTCTCAGTAAATCTCAATATAATAATTATAATAGTTTGATAGATAAGTTTACTGATGAATTGGCTAAGTATTAATGAGTCATACAAGCGACTATTAACATAAACAAAAGATGTATCAACGGTTGATACATCTTTTGTTTATGAAAAATTTGTATTTTATATAAGAGTAATACAAGAAAATATGTCCTAAATGACAAAATAAAAAAGGCAATAAAGCCTTTTTATTTCATAAACAATATTCTAATAAGACGTATCAATTGTTGATACGTCTTATTAGAATATTAATTGCCATAGTTTTGTTACTTTGCCCCTGGTTACAGAGCTGTTGGTATTACACCTGATTAGAATATATCTATATGTAATATCAAAAATTTAAAAATATAATTTATAAAGTATTACAGGAGTAATTATAATAAATTATGATAATTATTTTTTGTTATTTAGAGGGAATTTATGGATTCTATAGAATATAAACTATAGTAAATTATTAT
>DAIMMR010000627.1:0-1905 GCA_036720575.1 Clostridium sp. | reverse complement strand
ATGAAAAATGAAAAAGAATGCCCTAAAAAGGAAGGTAGATAATGCCTTCCTCTTTACTTTATTTAGGATAAAAAGCTCAACTTTAATATTCAATAATTTTTACTATATATTAGGTAGGAAAATTTTAAAGGGGTGAAAAACTTATGACACTTATAAAAGTAGCTTGTTATTGTAGAGTTTCAACAGATAGCAAAGACCAAGCCAATTCATTCGAGAACCAGCAAACATATTTTCTAAATGTGCTGGAACATAGTAAAGATTGTAAACTAATTAATATATATGCTGACCAAGGATTAACAGGTACAAAGTTAAGCAATAGACCAGAATTTAATAAAATGCTCAAAGATGCTGGAATTGATATTATAGAACAATTTACAAGCAAAGACCGAAGACTTAAGAAAAAACACATACTTTATGAAATTACAGAGCGACCTCCCCTATTCAATGAAATATGGATTAAAAATACTTCGAGATTTGCACGAAATACTTTATCCTTTGAAATTATCAACCTTTTAAGAAATAAGGGTGTGCATATTAAATTTATAGAGCAAAACATTAATACAAAGGATATATCAAGTGATTTTCTACTAAAATTATTTCAATTATTTGATGAACAAGAAAGCCGAGATAAGTCTTCAAAGGTAAGTTTCGGGATAAGGGAAGGAGCAAGGAAAGGAACAATAAATGCAAATAGCCGCCTATATGGTTATAACTATATACAGGCAGAAAACAGACTTGAAATAATACCCAGCGAAGCGTCTGTAATTAAAACCATATATAAACTATATAGCCAAGGACAAGGCATAAGAAGAATTATAAATTACCTAAATGACAATACTATTATGACACGAGAGAAGAAACCATTTTGTAAAAGCACTATAAAGCGAATTTTAACTAATGAAAAATATGCAGGTATTAATGCTCGACTAAAATATGATACTGGCAAGGTATTTAATAAATATAGTTACCCACAAGTTAAGCCAAAAGACCAATGGATAATTCAAGAGAGTGATAAAATACCTTCTATTATAAGTAAGGAATTATTTTATTCAGTTCAAACAATGTTACAAAGTAAAATCAATCATAGAAACCAAGTTGGAATATATAAAGGGATTACCGATTATGCAGGAATTATACTATGTGGTAAGTGTGGAAACCCCTATATAAGCAATATGGACAGGGGAAGGCGATTCTATAATTGTAAGACTAAAAAGTTGAAAGGAACTGGGGCTTGTAATAATAAAAATATTAGTGAAAATAAATTAAATACCTATATAACCAGTGAAAATTATAGACGAGCACTTTATAAATATAAGGTAATGTATAAATCTGTATTAGAGGACATGGTGTTACAACTACAACAGAGGATAAATACCAATAGTAATTTACAGGCTCAACAGTTAGGGCAGGAATTAAACAAGTACAAGGCACAGCAAAGCAAACTTTTAAACAGTTATTTAGAAAGTATTATAGATGAAAGCATTTTTAAGCAAGCGGCGGCAGAGCTTAAGGACAAGATTACAGAAACTGAATATAAAATTAAGGAACTAACAAAGCCAAACAATGAAATAATGAACGATATTGCATATATACAAAATACTATTAATGATATTGATAGCCTTGAAATAAAAGAGCAATATACAAGAGATGAAATAATTGCAGGTATTGAAAAGATTATAATTAATGATGATAAAGTTAAAGTTTATTACAAGGTAGCGGCAAATATTAGGCAGTTAGTTAAAAAGCATGACCTTGAAAATTACTTTAATAAGTTATTAGGTGAATAAAATTAACCCCAGTGGACAATAATTCAGCTGGGGTTAAATAATACCTTGTTTATGTACTATAATACAAAAACATTATGTCCACCTGCAGCAGCAATCTCAAGTCCGCGTTTAGACTGTA
>DAIMMR010000064.1:0-13802 GCA_036720575.1 Clostridium sp. | reverse complement strand
AAATATATAAAGGATCAAAAGTTAATTTAGGACGGAGTAGACCGAATGCTTACAAAGATATTCATTTGGGCCGACACCTTTTTGTCCAATTTTTCTTATGAACCTACCTTGTTTATCAAATACAAATATCCTTTGTGCGGACCATATATCTTTAATATAAATTAGGTCATTATGGATAATCATTCCATCAAAACTTCCTATTAGAGATTCATCAGTTGTTTCTAATTCTATAAATTTGACTTTCTTAAAGTAATTACTTAAAAATATAGTATCTTTTTTTTGAATATTATCAATATTAATTTTACATATATTTTTTAACGTAGAATTTTTAGATTCGTTCGAAGAACACGATGCAAACAGAACGAAAGCAACAAGATAACACAAGTGTTTTTTTTCCATCTTTTAATTGTTTTTAAAATAAATTCAGCGATAATTTATATTACAATATGATAAAATTTAAATAAGGGCTTTATTTTACTTGAATTCATAGTATATAATCATCGGATTTGATTCTGAATTAATTTCTGACAAATCAAAGTTATAATTAACTCCTTCATTGAAACCATATTGATTTATATCATTTATAAAATCAGAAGTTCTCTGAATTACAAAGTAAACTCCTTTGGATGTATCAAATAAATAATCAATGCTTGTTTTATTTTTTTTAAAATCAAAGAATTTAAAGAGTACGTCATCGTTTAAAAAATTATAGACTGTCGTTTTTTTCTCCTTTTTATCATAATACAATAGTTGAAAAAGATTTTTAAACAAACATTGTATCAAAATAAATTCATCTGTCTCTATTAGATATTCAAAAGAATGAAATTTTTTTGACTGAATTAAATTATCAAAAATACTGGCGGAATTATAATTTCTTCGATCTTTACTATTATTGTTTAATAAATCTTCTTTTACAGTTAGATACTCACTTTTCAAAACTATATGTGGAGAAACTTGATCGCGGGACAAAGATAATATTGTGTCCATATATGCTTGTAAATATAAAGGATCCTTCTCTCTTGAAAAAAACACACCTTTTCCTGTGAAAACCATTTCATTATATCCTTTATTATAATCATCTACATTCAATAATAATTTATTTGTTTTACCAGTATTTATATCGATCGTCCTTAACATAAATTTCGTGATTCCCTTTTTATTATTCGTATAATAATTATCAACATATAATTGACCATCCACATATTGGATATTAAAACTAACAAGGCCATCTTTCCTAATATTTATTTTATCTAAAAACATGCCATCGCTTATTCTGTAAATATTTACAACTTGTCGATTATCATCAAGAGCATAAATATTGCCATTATCACGATCGATTGTGAAGTCAGATATACGACTATATTCACCGGGGCCTTCTCCCAGATTGCCAATTCTCCGCAAAAAATGCCCATCCATATCAAAAACAAAAATTGATTTTGCAATAAAACTATCTAAAATTATAAGTTTATTATCAAATTCTTCTAATTTGCTAATTTTCCCAATTAATGAACTATCAGTTATTTCAAGTAAAATGGGTTTAGCAGAACGAAAAAGAGAAGACATTATAAGCCCTTCATTTTTTTCTGATTCATCATCTAATAAAAAAGTCAAATAATCACCATTATTATTGGAAAAGTTCTCAGTGATATCTTCATTTGTCGTCTTATTATTACAAGATATAAATGAGGTAATAATTAATAAAGCATAAACTTTGAGAAGCACATAACATATTTTTTTATTCATATTGAATCATTTTAAATAAGTTATTAGTATGATATGATTATCTGTTTCTTCTTTTATCTTATTAGTTGCCGAATTTATCTTATTCTCAAACTCTTTATTCTTAAATGAAGTTTGATCAATCCAATCTTTCATTACACTCAAAACAAATGAAGGTTCAAAATAGGTTATTATTTTATTATCTTGAATATACGAAGTTGATAACCCAAAATTAAAATTACCCCAAGATGGGATTGTTAAACTCTCCGTGAAATAATCTATTTTTCTTGTTTTTTTATTGAAAAAAATATATTTATTATCAGATGTATAGAGTATAATGTAACGAGAACTTTCACCAATATTATTTATCCCTGTTGCTTTATTTTCCATTATCGACATTTCTAATGCATTTCTTCCATCTCCCGTCAAAATTTCTTTAGATAATTGCGTATTTTCAAAATTGATCTCATAAAGTGGTTTAACATTTTTGGCACGATTAGAAAATTCAAAAATTGTATCTATAGAACTATATAGCATTAATGCATGATTATCATATAGAGAATAATAATTATCAAGTGACCATCCTCTTGATACATCTGATATAGGTTTAAATGGCATAAGTTTTTCTGTTTTATTGTCTTTTAGCGAAAACAAATGGTAATATCCGTTTTCAGATTGACTCCAATCATTCTGAATATAAAACTCATTTTCATCAAAAGTGAAGTATGTGATACCCCAAGCACCTTTTAAAGAGATTTCTTTGACAAAGTTGCCCTTAAAATCATAAAGCATAATTTTCCCTATTACAGGTGTAAACATACCTACATAATTTTCACTTATCACGCAATCATTTATTATTGGCGGATATTCTTTGGGACCGTTTCCCATCGCATATATTCTTGAATAAAATGATCCATCCATATTAAATAATAAAACCTGTTTAACAAGAGCATCATAAATGATGATTTTATTATCCCTTAAAACAATCTTAGTTATTTCTCCTATCAAACAAGAATCGTTAGTTTCAAGGTTTATAAACTCAAATTTCGATATATCAAATATTGAAGAGGCATCAATAGTTTTCTTAAGATCCTTGTAATCAATATTGATTTGTGCAATATTTTTATCACTATTTTCGCCTGGTTTATTCGTACAATTTATAAAAAGCCCAAAAAGCAATATAATGCTCAATATAAATTCCTTTTTCATTTATTTTAATTTTAATTTCACAATTATTGGATTATTGAAAGTTTCTGTTTTATCTTTTAATAGTTTTAAATTAGAAGAAACATCTTTATTATTTAATAAATCAAGAAATATATTTGGTTCAACATATCCTATTAATTCATCACCGGTAGAATATAAGAACTCTGCCCCTAATGGGATATTATTAAAATCATCAAAATAAAACATTCCAATATTGTTTATTTTATTCTTATTTTTTTGAATATAACTATACATTTCTATATTCTTTAGATTATAACTCAAAAATAAATAACCATTAGATTCTATAATTGAATTTAACATGGTATAATCATTATTTTTAATCTTTTCCATAATTAATAAGTTGGATTCTGCTTTTTGACTAAAATTGAAAGTTTCATTATTTGTAGTAAAAAAGAATTTATATTTTGGTTTTAGTATATCATCGTGAAAAGAATAAATTTCCTGATTTAAATATTCAATTAAATGTAAAGTATCATCTAATGAATAAAAGGAATTCATTCTGGATGGAATTTTCAAATAGTTGTCATTATAAATATAAGGCAAGTAGTTCTCTTCAATTTTATTGTTATTCACTTTGACTAATCTATATTGATTAGGAAAATCATTAAAAATACTTTCATTAGGTAATCGCCCGGTATAAAAATTGATTGATGAATCTTTATTTAAATAAAAATCTGATGCAATAATGCGTGATTCTATCTTATCAATAAATTTTCCGTTATTATATTTAAAAATACCTTGCGATGAACTATATATCAACACATTATCATTAGAATCAACAATAAAATTCTCTATTGAAATATATTCTCCGGGACCAGAGCCTCTACTATCTATTTTATACAAAAAATTGCCATTTTGTAAGTCAAAACAAAATATGACCTCTGATACTTTATCCAAAATAAATATTTTGTTTTCTTTAACAATAATTTTATCAATATCACCTATTAAAAAATCATCCTTTGTTTCTAATGGAATATAAGTAATTGAATCTGAGAACAGAGAAATAAAATTGTTGTCCTTCTCTATTTTCTTTGGATTGATTTGAATTTTTGTAAATTCAGAAGTTCTAACAATTTTATTTTGTTTTGTATCATTTTTCTTGCAGGAAAAAAGCCCAATAACAATTACCAATATCAATACTTTAATCACCTTTTTCATTTTAATGTTTTTTCTAAAATCAGCATATCGATTTTCTTATATTATAAATTTGTATTTAATCCGTAAAAAAATAAAACAGGATTGTCTTCTTCTTCCAAATTATTATACAGAGAATCTTGAAAGTTTTTTTCCATTTCAACTATATTCATTTCCGGATTCTTTTCTTTTATTATTGGCAAATCTTCATATAGATATTTCTTATAATCAAGCATTCGAATGGGTACAGTCGCCTCAACAATAGTATTCTTTTCATATCTGGCAATTGGTTTGCTGAAAAATTGATACAAAGTATTAATTTTATCTATACATAAATATGTGTTTTTTGTATTGTGAGAATAAATAATTTTAAGTCCTGCATTTGCAAGTTCCAAGTAAGTTAGATCTTCCAATTCTATGAATCTTCCATCAAAATAATAATATTTATTTAAATAATCTCTTATAAAAGATTCAGTTGTAACATCCTCTATTTGTGAAGGATGAGGCATTTTATCCCTAATAACATCAATATGATATTTTGCAACGGCACCATTATCAGTTATAAGAAATAGTGTATCACTATAATCAGGATAAAAATATAATTCATCATCATACTTCCAGAATTCTTTCTGCTGAAAGAGATTGAAACTTTCACTTTTGAATTCATTACAAGCACTATAAATGATTTTGTTTTTATCATCAGTTACAACTAAAACGTTATTTTCCGGATTTTCGAAATCTGGAGTTTCGAGATCGGCAACGTAATACACTTTGTTGCCTGACTCAAGAATTTCACAATTATAGGCAGGAAAAGAATAATTATCTTCTGAAATAAATTCTCCTGAATAAGAATAATGAATTTGTTTTCGTTGAGGTATATCAATTACAACTATTTCTTTCTTATCTTTAAGAAGAAATACATTAAACATTAAACTATATTCACCCGGCCCATTTCCAAAGCTGGATATCTTGGTACAATAAGTACCATCCATATTAAATATAAACACACTCTTGGTTTTATTTGCATCTACTACAAATATTAAATCATCATCAAAGAATATATTAGAAACTTCACCAATCAGATTATCATTTTTTGTTTCTAATTTTACAAACCACACTTTCCCGGAAAACAAACTATCTAAAGGGTATATTATACCTTCTTTTGGATCAATCTTAATCTCTTCAATAACGCTGGTATCCGTTGAATTTGGATTATTCGGCTTACAACAGCTAAGAATTATTACTGTTATAATTAAAAATGACATGTACTTTTTCATTTGACAGATTTAAATAATTATTTTTCTACTTGAATAAACATTTTATTTAGATTCAAGGTGATCTTACTGAAATTTTTAACAAAATTATACCCTAAAGAACCATCAGCATTCGGCTCTTCTATGAAAATATTATCCGTATATATGGAGAGATCTTTAATGGAGCAAGATGTGTTTCCAATAAAAAATTCAATTGAAGGCAAATGATAAACAATATTTGCCTGACCTTCCGCTATACCAAATGAATAATTAGTTCGTTTCTCTAACTTATTATCTATTTCATCTTTATTTTTTGAAAAATAGGTTTTGAACATATGACTATTACTATTCCCCGTATCCAAATGGAATTTAACAAGTTGTTCATTTTCAAAAGCTTTTATTATAATATAATCTCCATCGTCGAGTATGACATTTCTTCCATAGTGAGGAAGTTCACTTTCATTTTGAGGTATGATGATTGTTTTATTATTTGGAAATAATTGAATTTCCCCTAATCTTTTGATAAAGTCTATCCCTAATACACCATGTATAGAATTACTCATCTCGTCATTTGCTAAACCGTCGAAACTCGCTAAAATTTCATCAGTGATTACCACTAATGAATTGCAAAGGGTTACTTCCCCTATTGAAATACTATCTAGTATAGCTAATTTCCCTTTAACAAAACCATTACCGATTATAGATACAGAATCTTCCAGATATTGTAAATTTAATTTTTTAGCAAGATTGTCTAAAATGCAGGTTTTTTCAAATCCTGTGTCCAAAATAAAAATATATTCATTTCCTTGTATAGAAATTTTTACAATACCTAATTGTGTATTAGTAGTTTCATTAATTCCATCGTTTTCTTTGAGAACAAAATCTATATCCATAACTCCAAATGGAACTTTAATATCTTTATTTGGTTTTACAATAGTCGGTGGTGCTTCATGACGCAATAAATTGTAATAGTTATATGATTTTACAAAACCTTTCAATTCTTCTTGAGGTAAACTTTGACCAACTTGATCTATAAAGTTTTTTAATTCGTCAGCTGCTAAATCATATTTTCCGACATCACCTAATAAAGCTGTTTTGTATATTAATAATTTCACTGCGTTTTGAAATCCAAGAACTTGTTGATATTTATACAACAGCGTGTCGATTCCGGAAATTGCGGCTTTCGTATTATTAAATCTTATATTAAGCATGGATTCGGTAAGCCATTTTAGTTCGGGTGCTTTTATGCTGTCTTTTATTTGAGGATATTCTTTATCTAAAACGAACCAATTATTTTGCTGCAATAGTTGCTGTACCATGGCATCGTGTTTTTGTGCATTTAAATGTACAAAAACAAATATACCAATAGAAAATAAAAGGACCTTTTTTGTTATCTCATTTTTCATTACTAAACAAATTTGTGAGTTATTTTAATAAAGTGAATTGATTGATTTATTCTATTGTTCATAATATATCAGTATAGGATTAGACTGAAATGATATTTTTTTTTCTTTCATTTTTTTAGGCGATTCAGATTTAACAGTATATTGGAAAGAATATCAATGAAATAAGGAATAGCTTCTGGTTCTACCACAGTATAAAATCCCTTCTTAACTGAATATTTTTTTTTAAACATGGCAATCTAAAAGTATCAAATATTAAATCATCATCAAAGAATATATTAGAAACTTCACCAATCAGATTATCATTTTTTGTTTCTAATTTTACAAACCACACTTTCCCGGAAAACAAACTATCTAAAGGGTATATTATACCTTCTTTTGCATCAATCTTAATCTCTTCAATAACGCTGGTATCCGTTGAATTTGGATTATTCGGTTTACAACAGCTAAGAATTATTACTGTTATAATCAAAAATGACATGTACTTTTTCATTTGACAGATTTTCAATAATTATTTTTCTACTTGAACAAACATTTTATTAAGATTCAAGGTGATCTTACTGAACTTATTTATAAAGTCAAATCCTAAAGAACCGTCAGCATTAATATCTTCAGTGAAAACATTATCAATAAATACAGAAATATTATTAAGATAGCAATTTGTATCTCCTATTACAAACTCAAGTGAAGGTAACAGATAAGAAGTATTCTGCTTTAAAGATCCCACTCCAAGTGAATTAAAAAGTTGTTTCTCAAGTTTATTTTCAATGTCTTTTTTATTTTTTAAATAATAGGACTTAAACATACAACTATTACTATTTCCTGAATCTATATGAAATGTAATAAGTTCTTCTTTATCATTAAAGGTTTTCAATATTATGTAGTTTCTATTGTCGAGCATGATATTCTTTCCTGTATATGGTAATTCACTATCCTTACTCGGAATAACAATTTTTCTATTTTGTGGATATATTTCTATCTCACCTATTCTTTTGATAAAATCTATTCCCAAAATACCCTGTACGACATCGTTTAACTCTTCATTTACAAATAAACCGGAATACGTTAAAAAATTGTCAGCAGTAGCTACGAGCGAGTTGTAAAAAGTTACTTCTCCTAGAGAAACACTATCTAAAATTGCTAATTTTCCATTGGTTATGCCGGTACCTAATATAAGTACAGAATCTTTTACATAATGTAGGTCTATTTTTTTTGAGAAATTGTCAAAAATGCAAGTTTTTTCGCAACCTGTATCTAAAAGAAATAAACCTTCTTTTCCTTGGATTGAGAGTTTTACTATACCTAATTGGGTGGTTGTTTCTTTAAGAGTATCTCGATTTTGAATAATGAAATTAATATCCATTATGCCATAGGGAATTTCGACATCTTTATCTGGTCTTATTATTGTTGGACGGGCCTCATTACGTAAAAAATTATAGAGATTGTAGGGTTCTTCGAACTCTTTTAATTCTTCTTGAGATAAATGTGGAGTAAGCTGCTCTAATAAATCCTGTAATTCATCAGCGGCTAAACCATACTCTCCCTTTTCTACTAATAAACTTATTTTATACCTAAATAGCTCCAAACTATTTGATAATCCAATATCTTGTTGGTATTTATATAAAAGTGTATCAATAGATGAAATTGCGGCATTACTTTCATTGAACTTTAAATTGAGTATTGACTCGGTAAGCCATTTTAGTTCGGGTGCTTTTATGCTGTCTTTTATTTGAGGATATTCTTTATCTAAAACGAACCAATTATTTTGCTGCAATAGTTGCTGTACCATGGCATCGTGTTTTTGTGCATTTAAATGTACAAAAACAAATATGCCAATAGAAAATAAAAGAACCTTTTTTGTTATCTCATTTTTCATTATTCAACATCATAAGCAAATAGTACAGGATTATCATCAAAATTTAGCTCGTTTATTATCGTCAGAAGATTTTTAGTCTCATCATTTATTTCAATCTTTTCTTTCATGTTTAATAAGTCTTGAGCTAATGCTGTACCTATAAAATATTTCCCATCAGAAGCTATTATTTCGAAAAACGGTACCTTTGGCATACTATTTTCTTCTGAATATAAATAATAGTTGCCTTCTAAATTGTTTTTATTCGCGACATAATAGCCTAATATAATTCCTTCACTTTTATAATTTAATAATATGTTCTTGGGGGTTTCAAAAATTGATATAAATCCAGTAAAAAAACCTTTTCGACCATATTCAAAGGCAAGTTTTGTGTAAGATTTTTGGATGTTCGTTTTGAACTCTTCTTTAGGCGCCAAGGGTGTAGGAGTCTCTATCAAATATTTCGCGCGAACATCTTCATTATTAAAATTATAAATTGTATCAGATAAAGGCATTATAAAATCCAAGCCCTTTTCTGTAACAGAAATAGGGTGTTTCGAAAATGGATACATATACCCTTCAGTTTCAATTGGATCGTAATCAAAGACGACTGATTTATTTGAAATATTTTTCTTATTTATAAAACTATAGGCTTTAGTTTTTTCAAATGATATTAAATAATTTATCAGGATATTTCCATCTTTATCTAATGTGGCATAATTGGCAGACTTTATATTGTTTAAAGGTATGGATTCAGATGATATGTATTGACCTTTTATATCATAAGATATCAAAGAACTTTTAATTTCATCTAAAATAGTTATATATTTATTTTTCTTGTCAACATAAAATGAACTTATACTTGAGTATTCACTAGGCCCCTCTCCATAACCTCCAATTTTAGATACGAATTTTCCATTTCCATTAAATAAAAACAAATTTAGAGATGAATCTTGAATAAGAATTAACGAGTCTATGAACTCTATTCTCTTTATATCTCCCAATAAAGAATTCATATTTGTTTCAAGAGGTACGATTTTCACGTTTCTATATTTAAACTCTATATTTTTATTGTACTTAAGTTTTACGATATCTTGAGTATCATTTTTTGTACCCGAACAACTTGATACTATTATAATTATTAACACGATTAGTATATAATTAATTTTCTTCATATTTATTTGTTATTTTATAGAATACATTATCAAAAATGGATTACCATCTTCTCTAATTGTATCAAATTTCTTTCTTAAATTTTCAATTTGAGTGGGATATTTTTCTTCAAAGTTGTAATTTTCGCCTTTTCCTTTCCACATTGTATAAATCTGTGATGCATCGTTAAATGTATAGATTGTTTTTTCATCAAAGCCAATAACATGTCCAAATCCAAAGAAATATTTTTCGGTATAAGCATCCAATGTAACAATATTTGCTTCATTTTTTTCTTTATCATACACACCCATTAAACTTTGTCCTTGATAAATAAAATACACAATTAGATGTTTTTCAGTTTCCTGAAAATTATAAAAACCGGAAATATAATTATGATTCAACATAAATAACTCTTTTTCACTAAGTTTATCAACATCAATATCTTTTGGCCATTCTAAATCACCTACATCAAAAGTATATTTTGTTTTTACTTCCTTTTCTGATATTGAATAAACATAAAATTCATTAGGTGAGATATAATAGTACATATCTTTATATTTAGAAAAAGGAACAAATCTTGAGTACATTGTCGACTCCAACATTTTATCTATTTCTAAAAAATGATTTGTAATTTCTAAATTACTATTCAATAACCACAGATTATAAGGCTGATTAAAATCTTCACTATAATTACCCATATAAGCCAAATACGATTTATTCATTTTTTCCATGGAGGTAAATGATTTTGGCGTTTTTTCAATCTTTAGCAATTTATCTCCACTTAAATTATATATGAACAATTTTTTATCGATTCTACTAACAATATTCAAGGTAGAGTTTATGGGATCAATAAACATATCCGTCAATTGTATATATTCTTCAGGTCCTTGACCATAATTAGAAATAGATCGTAAAAAATCACCTTTTGTACTAAACAAATAAATGCTTTTATTTTTGGTTTTATCCATGAGATAGATAATATTATCATATTTGATTACTTTATCTATTTCTCCAATTATTACTTCATCACAATCTAAATTTATTATATCCACGTCTTTTATCAAATCTATATCGTGAATACTTTTCTGTTCCTTTTTAAAATCCAATTTAATAGTAGAGGGTGCTTCAGAAGAATTCTTTTGCGTTTTTTGGTTACAACCATACAACAGAAAACTAATCACTAAAATCAAATAAAAAATAATATTTCTCATAATTCTTGGTATAAAATATTGATTTAAAATATATTATCATCTCAGTTAAAACTCTTGACAAACATAGCGTTTTTTATTTATTTTTCAAAACTATTTTTTATGTTTTATAACATAATTCTATTTAATTATTACTCGATATATGAGGTAATTAATATTAGAAATATTTGTTAATCTTATTTTTAATCAATTGTTAAAAGTCCTTCAACCTAAATACAGCAATAGTATTGTTGTTATTGGGGTCAAAATTTTTCAATATTTTATTATAACGAATTTTCCTTGGATCGTCATCTTTTAACTCTGATATGTTTTCTTGTTCTTCTTTAAATTTGATGTGTTCTATAAATCCATTGTCAAGGGTCATGTAAAAGTTATTGTCATAACTCCCACTTATAACTTTAACAGGAAAAACATTTAATGGATATAGATTTTGACTTGAAGATGAAAATGTTATACTTTTTTGAGTATCAAGTGAGTAAAATGAATGAAAAATCATCGTGTTTTTTAAGAAATTTATATAAAGGTATTTGTCTGTAACATGATAATCCTGTATCCCAAATAAAATATATTTTGAATCATATAACATATTTAACTTATCAATAGCCTTTTCCCCATCTTCTAGTAATTCTTTAAAATTGCTGTCAGGAAATTTATACTCTCCAAAATTCATAATATATTTAGCATCCATATAATCACTATGAACTGAATAAATTGTGTCATTGTTGATTGCATTAAAGAAGACATTTTTTTGATTATTTGATAATGTTCTTTTATTAAATGTTAAGGGAAAATTTATAAGTTTCTTGTTTAATGGATAATCTGTATAAATAGGATTAAAATCTTCATCAAAGACTATTAACGAATACCCATCTTCAACATTTGACAATGAATTACTATATGCATAAATAGATCCGTTATTATATGCTATTTCTGATATTAAATATTTCCTCAAATTAACTTTGTCCTGAAATTCTCCATTCAAATTATACCTGAGAATTTGAGAATTACTTAAGACGCCAATTAATGCATTCTTATCGTCATAATAAAAATCGCTTATTTCTGAATACTCTCCGGGACCCTGTCCTATTGAATTTACCTTTGAAATATATTTTCCATCTAAGTCAAAAATAAAAACAGCTTTGTTGTTAACATTATTTTCCAGGATAAATAAATATTCTTCACTAAACAATATCTTGTCATATTTACTCAACATCGATTCATTTGTAAATTCCGGAGTAATATAATCCATATATTCAATCAAAGAATCCATACTTATTTTTTTATCTTGCGCTATATCTTTTTCCAAATATATTTGTGCAATTATACTGTCATTAAAAACAGCTTTCGAAGTTAATTTCTTGGATCCTGTCGTACAGGATGTTATTATTAATAAAATAAGCAACAGATATTTTGTTAATGTGGTATAGATGTTTTTTTTCATATGGTTGATTAATTAAGAGCTAATTCATAACGCAAAATAAAACCATTAAAACTATCTTCATCTTTCATGGTTTTTAAAACGTTTAACAAGGGTTCATCCTTAATATAGTCTACTGATTTTTTCAAAGTTTTCCAATCATCAGGAGCGATATAATAAAATACAAATTTGCCATCTTTGCTTCCAAAATTTAATGGAAGACGTTTAACATCAACGGTATCAAAGAGCATATCTTCCTTAACAGATTCCACTTTTTCGGCCAACAACTTTTCTTTATTATACAATATATTTTGGAATTGTCTTCCTTTATGCACCTTAAAAAAAATAAAATTGTTGGTATCTATAAAGTTATGAATATTATGATATTTTTTGTACTCAACTATTTTTATTAAATCCATGGGATTCTTATTGACATCTAACTCAGATAAATCACTCTGGATGAAAAAGTTATTTTCAATTCCGCTAAGAACTATATATGGCTTTGTATTACCGTTTGAATATTCATAAATCGTATCCATAAATAGATGTGATAATAAAGGTTTATTGTCCCATTTTAAAAGAAAAGGACCATTATAATTCGTCATAGCATTATCCCAGCCTTTATTATAAGAGGTAGGAATTATTAAGTCCTCATTTTCATTATTTAGGGGATTTATTTTAAATAAATATTCCGATTCATTTTTACTTGGATCAAATTGAGAGATATATATTGTGTCATTTTCATAAAAAATATACGAAGAAATTGGCATATTCGTTGATAGAGATAATGATGATTGAAACATTCCATCTTCAATGTTATACTTGTTGATCTTTTGTGTCTTAATATCTATTATATATATAACATTGTTCTTTTTATCGATAGACATATCAAACGCTTCTGACAATTCCCCGGGTCCTTTACCTCTTGAGCCAATCTTTTGAAGGTATTTGCCATTTTTATCAAATACAAAAACAGCACTTGAAAATTTATCCAAAATATATAGTTTCTCTTTATCGACTAAAATCTTACTAAAATCTCTAATTAACATATCATCACTAAGTCTGATGACGTCAATTTTTTTAAAGATTTCAGAAAATAACAATGAATCTTTTTTTGGTATTTCATCCAAGTTTATTTCAATATAATCAGAACTTGTGGAAACGGGATTGAGCTTTTTACATGAAATTACCTCAACCAAAATCAATACTAATATAAATATAAAACAATATTTCTTTTTCATAAATATAAATTTAATCCCGCAAGTTAAGTTAAATTATTGATATAAACAACTTTACAGTATATTTTATTTTGATTTTTCTTTGATTATTAGGTTTACATATTTCAACGACTTCGTCCTTACCTGTCCCATTGGGTGGTTTTTTTAAGACTATAAAATTGAATCTCCCCTCACTAACTAATTAACACTACATTCAATT
>DAIMMR010000626.1:0-1910 GCA_036720575.1 Clostridium sp. | reverse complement strand
CAGTAGCCATAACTAAAAACATTCCATTTTCACTACATTCAATTTTACTAGAGGATATTTTATCTTTGGATAATTTTCCAGATAAGCAATTTTCACATGTTGATTTTCTATCCCAGAACTCATAACAACTGGATCCTTGTACTATTTTTAAATCACCATCTGTATATACTATTTTTTTTGATGTAGGCTCAATTATTCGTACAATATCAAATATTCTGTTAAGTCCCGCTAAATATGTATCTAAATCTTTTACTTTAAAAGGCTCCATATGGTATATCTCCTGTATACACTTTATATTTTCAATACAATTTATTCCTTTTATCTATACTTTAAGGATATTGAACTAAGTATTAAAACGCTATGATTATTTTGCTAAATTCTATGTTGTTTTTTGCTATTTTTACCATTCAATGGTCTAAATGAGTATTATTAACTATCTTTTAAATACTTCACAATCAATTCATCTAACTTTTTGCTTATTTCTATTACTTTCTCATTTATATTGTTTTCTTCTATTACAATCCTATTCAATTCATTTCTTATTTCTTCAATTTCTATTTTTAAATTTTCTTTTTCTATACTACTTTGACCTTTCACTTTCTTTTTTATATGTAGATGCTTATCTACCATCTTTATCAAATCCTTATTTTTTGTATTTGTTCTTCATTAGAACTTATTATTTCATATTTTAAGATAAGATGTGTTCCAAAGGAGAACACAGGCGGGATTATTATGAAATTAATCTTAGATTCCAAGGAGCGTAATATTGCAGGACCTAGAATTAAAATTGCAAGATTGGAGAATAACCTTACACAGCAGGAGCTATCAGCAAAACTTGAAACACTGGCTGTTTATGTAGATAGAGCAAGTATTTCAAAAATTGAGCAAAGAAAAAGAATTGTTACAGATATTGAATTAGCAGCATTATCGAAGATACTTAAGGTAAGCGTTGATTGGTTACTAGACGATTCTAAATGAAGCTCATAGAATGAAAAACGATATGTTTTTCGTCATGAATAAACTTCACAACAACATACCGTTTTTGTTGCTAATTAACCATTTCACTATCTAAATTCAATACTAATTTTCTATATTCTTACCATGCAATCACCAAAAGATGTCTTTAACTGATATTAGTACTTAATAAACTTTTCACCGGGAATGCCACAAATACTGCATTTTTCCGTTTGGAATTTCTCAATATTACCACATACAGGACATAGATAGTAGAAAACTTCTTCAGTCTGATCAATATCCTCTAATGCCTCCTGATAAAGCTTAGCATGAACTTCTTCAGCTTTCATAGCAAATGTAAATGCCCTAACCGCTGCTTTATTTCCTTCAGCTTCTGCATCATTTATAAATTCAGGATACATTTCCTTGAACTCATAGGTTTCCCCTGCGATTCCATCTTTGATATTTTCTTCTGTTGTACCTACTTTTCCTGCTAATTCATATTCTTTTAATGCGTGACATGTCTCTGCTTCTGCTGCTGCTCTAAACAGTTTTGCAGCATTCTTCTTTCCTTCTTTTTCAGCTTTTGCTGCATAAGCCAGATACTTTCTATTTGCTTGAGATTCCCCTGCAAAAGCAGCCATTAAATTTTCTTGTGTTTTGTTTGAATTCATTGTTTTATCCTCCTCATTATTTTATATATTTTAGGTCTTTAAAAAATGACTTTAAATATATACTTTTATTACAATTGTATTTATTACAATATAGTAATCATTACATTTTGATTATATCCGATTAAAATTAAAAATGCAATAGCGTATTGATTAAATTTTGTAAAATATATATTAAACACACTAGCTGACGCCCGTATAAAATCTACTGTGAATAGTAACACCCGAGAGTTACTATTCACAGTTAATCACAGCAGATAAAGAAAAATGATAAAAATCCTAAGG
>DAIMMR010000625.1:0-1911 GCA_036720575.1 Clostridium sp. | reverse complement strand
GGAGAAAATATTTTGGTGAATGAGACTGCGAGTGTTTAAAGTGACAGTATGGGAGTACCATGCTGTCACCAGCTTTGAGGAATAAATATTTTACGCAATAAAAATATGTTGAAAAGACTGAATAAGTCAGTGAAATATGATAAAATAGAATAAAAAAGTTTACGCAAAGGAATATTTTATCATGAGTAATCAGTTAACAAGTATGAAAAGGAAGCTATTAAGGGAAAAAGATAAAGGAATAATAGATTTTGTAAAAATGCAAAATCACTTTTTCCCTAATTTTATTGAAAAGTTAGGGAAGGTAGACGATCCTAGAAAAGAAAATTACATAGACTATTCAAGCGAAGAATTATTGTATCCTTTAATTTTAAAGAATACATGCACAATAGAAACAATGAGACAAATGACGGAATGGTTCGGAGATGCCAATTGTACTCAAAATTTAGAAAAATTAATGGGACGAAAGATAGAAAATATAGCACATTACGATACTATAAATAATTTTTTAGAAAGATTGGATATTAACGAATTAAGTAAAATAAAGTTAGGAATGATAAAGACTTTAATTCGAAACAAATCATTTTATCAAGCAAGAATGCTGGAAAATCAGTGGATTATAATACTTGATGGCACAGGGCTATATCATTTTCGCGAAAAACATTGTGACAACTGTTTAGTAAAAGAAATAACAGATAAAAAGGGAAATAAAAAGAAAATTTACTATCATAATGTTCTTGAAGCAAAGATAGTGCTTGCAGATAATATAATATTAAGTCTTGGGACAGAATTTATAGAAAATGAATCTGAAGATGTGGAAAAACAAGATTGCGAGATAAATGCATCCAAGCGATTACTAAATAGAATTAAAGAAGAATTTCCTAAACTAAAGATATGTATACTAGGTGACAGTCTTTATGCAGCGGAAAGTATAATGGATATATGTAAAGATAATGATTGGAATTATTTGTTAAGCTGTAAAGATGGCAGGCAGAAAAATTTAATTTTAGATTATAGGTATGTAATAGATAGTGGCGAATATGGGGAAAAGAAAAATATTCTTAAAGAAGAAAAAGGCACTGCAAAATATGTGAACCATGTTGAAGAGATAACAGGTAAAGATTTTATAGCAAACATATTTGAATATGAATTTGAAAAAACAAACAAAAAAACAAATAAAAGTACTATGGTAAATTTTTTATGGATTACAGATATAGAGCTTACAAACAGAAATATTGAGGAAATGGTTAAGTATGGACGTAAAAGATGGAAAATTGAAAATGAAGGGTTTAATACACAGAAAAATATATTGTATAGGATTGAGCATTTAAACAGTAAAAATCCAAATGCTATGAAAAATCATTATTTATTAACACAAATAGCAGATATATTAATGCAGCTTTATCTTGCAGGAACTAAAGTTTTAAAAGAGTTGAAACAGGCAATAAAAAATACATCCTCAAGATTACTTGAAACTTTTCGAAGAGCAATAGTAACTGATGAAGATGTATTCTACATTAAAAAATACACAACAGTGCATTTCGTCTGATAATGCGATTGTATCACAGGAGGTGTTCGATGGGAAGTAAAAATTTTAATTAAATATTGAAAAGTATCCACAGGTTTTTTAAGGAAGGGGAAATATACCTTTTAGCTGTGGATAGGAAGATAACAAAGTTGCGACATTGTTGATAAATTCAAAAAATCAAGAATCGGCAATTTGCAGTGGTATTTAAAAAAGTTTATTCCTCATCGCTGCTGCGACCTTAAATCCCTTGACATGCAATAAATGATACTGCTATAATGGTCATACAATAGAATAAATTATAAAGAGGTGCCGAGGAGCTCGGATAATAGGGAATGTGTTAAACACAACAGCCCCCGCTACTGTAGGACGGACGATTTTTCCGATAA
>DAIMMR010000624.1:0-1916 GCA_036720575.1 Clostridium sp. | reverse complement strand
TGCTGCTACATCACCAGTTTCATGATTGTAGATAACTGTGTAATATGAGTGTCCTAATGATGAAATGTTTAAAATAACCTGAGTTCGAAAAAAAACAAAATACAATTTTGTATAAATATAGATATAGAAAATCCAAAAAATAATTTGACTACAAATGAATGAAGGAATAATTTAATATTTATTTACATTTAAAGTAATATTGTAACTATTCAGCCATGATGACATCATGGCCTGAATTTTGGGTAAACCAAGAAGAGGTATCATAATAAAAATACCCCTTTTATTAAAAGCTTAAGTCACTGTAGGATCTATAGGATTATCTGTAAAAGCAGACTCTAAACAGTCCATAATATTCTTAGAGTGCTTACGTACAGTAGATATATATCCACGAATCCTGGCAAAGAATTCCGCACCACATAAACTTCTAAATGTACCAGAAACTTTTTGCTTTACCTTCGTCATACGAATATCACGTTCTGCCTGGTTATTATCAAATGGTATATCGAAGTCATTCATAAATCTTAGTACTTCATCCTTATGTAAAGAAAGACGTTCAAGGAGACCTTTACTTTTGCTATTTTTTCTTTTACCAGTTTTAGAATCAAAGTTTAGCTTAAAATCCTCTTCTTGTCCAACTTTAATAATGGAATCATATTGTTCTTCATATCTTATGACTTTACTAAGATTTAAAGCGTTAGCATTGTCGAAAGTTTTATCTACTTCTGATTTTATATCAAGTAGTAATTGTTTCATATTTTTAGCCCAACTTTGTTTTTCTAATTCTGTTATACCATTTAATTCTCTTAATATATGGGCACAGCACAGAGAGTGATTACAGTTAGTATATTTATTATAGCTCCGCCAGGAGTCATGTATAGCAGTTCCTTTGAATTCTGGAAGAATACCTATATCATCCATAGCTTTACTTCCCCTTTTATTGTGAACCTGGTAATAAGTGTACAGGTCATTAGACGTTACATGCAGCCATTCTAATTTTTTATTTATATGTACACCTGTTTCATCATAATGTACGGCACCTTCATCATTCTTCAGGATTTCTTTTATATTATTCTCAACAGACTCTAAGGAATGGTAGCAGGATTCATTTATTGAAGCTAAAGTACCTTTGCTAATATGGTGATTAAAAATGTCTTCAAAAAATTCTTCTTGCCTATCATATGGAACAAATTGATGTTGATTTAAATAAACTGAAGTGGCTTTAATCTTTGTCCCATATTGAACAGGTTGAGTAATTCCTTCAGGAAACTCTGCTTTATTTATATGACCACAAGTACATTTTTTAACTTCTGCCCTATGCTCTGTAACTTTTATTCTTGACTCTGGTAAATCTATAACCTGACGAACAATATACTTTTCTACAGGTACATCCTTTAAAGATGTTCCACATTTATTGCATTTATCTATAATACATTCAATTATTTCATCAGGATTTTCTACTTGTTCAAGTGTAAATCCTTTATGGCCGGGCTGACCGCCAGGTTTTTTACCTGAAGGTTTCCTAAGACTTCTAGTTTTCTTTTTTAATCCATCTGACGATGGAGGTTTACTGCTATTATTACTATTAGTTTTAATTTGATTTTCTAATGATTGGACACGTTCCTTTAGTTTTGAGTTTTCTTCAGTTAGATTGTCTATTTCTTCAGTAAGGTTACCTACATTATTATTCAATGAGTCTATCTTAGCTGAAAGATTTTTTACTAAATTTATGACTGAGGAAATACCTTCTGCATAAACTTTAAGTATTTCATTTTCACTCATAACGTGTCACCACCTCGTTTCATTAGTTTAAAGATTTGCTTGTTTATAATACTACAAAACTAATGAAGATGTAAAGATATGATTTGTAGATTTATAATATCAATAAAATTTAATATTGTTAATACCTGAACAGTTAC
>DAIMMR010000623.1:0-1917 GCA_036720575.1 Clostridium sp. | reverse complement strand
CAGGAATCATATATGGACAGGCTCAATAAGGTTGTATATCCAATGAAATATAAATTTTGCGGGGTATAATATGATTTATTCACAAATTGAAATACAAATAGTTGACAATTCTTTGAAAGACAATCACTATTGGAAAAAGTTAATTTTAAAATTTGCTGCGGTTGGTCTTAAATTTGAAATTCATTGTTGGAAAGACGAAACGGAAGAAATTAAAGCTGCCTTGGAATTTGGGAAAGAGAAATTAACTGATTGGGAGTTGGGAACAATTATTGAAGGCGTTATTGATGAAAAATTCATTGATATGCTTCATCATACAGCAAAGCCATCGGACACAAAGATATACAATAAAATGACACCTTTCTTTTCCATATTTTTTGAAAACGGCTTTTCTTCGGAACACTATGGAACAGAATTTCACATTTTATCAGTTCCTATCGATGATGCCGATTTTACGGCTTTTCTGAAACAATTGCGAGAGTATGCAGTTGTCAATAAGTATTAAAATCCTGTTCCATGCATTTGGTAATACCCCTATGGTTAGTTAAATATATCATATAAATTTATTTCTAATTCATTAAATACAGCAGATACTAATTTATTGGGTTTAGAATATTCATTATTTGTTTTGATTTCAAAATTATATATAGTAATGACTTCGTTCTCAGGGTTTACAATCCAATACTCTTTAACTCCAAGCAATTCATATTTTATAAGCTTAGTAAAAGTATCAATAAATCGGCTGTTTGGGCTTAAAATTTCTATTACTATTTCAGGGGCTTTTTTATATCTTTGAGTATTTATATTTTCTATTTCGCAAATAACTGAAATATCCGGAATTAGAACATTATCTTCATATTCCAATTCTATTTCCGTAAATGCTCTACATGGTTTTCCTTTTAAAAAGTTACCTATTTCAAGATATAAATTCCCCATTACTCCTTGATGCTTAATATTAGGTCTTGGAGACATTAAAACAATACCATCAATTAATTCATATTTATTGTCATCGCTAATTTTCATGTTATTAAAATCAGATATTGAAAATTTTTTTAATGAATAACTTTCCATAAATACCTCCGCAGCTAATATGTTTACGATGATAGTATACCAAATAAAGCGAGTATTTACAACTCAAATAAGATAATAATTGTAAAAGATATGAAATCTGTGTATAATAATTTATCAAAGTAAAATTTAAAAATTAATAAATAGGAAGTAGATGCCCATATCATTTTCAAATTTGCCACAAGAGGTGGTGTTTTTTGTAAATGATACGTTCTACTATTTAATTTGAGACGTATACACATGAATTTAGACGTATAACCAAAACGATTGCTCTATCTAACGGCGGTATAAAATAAAGCAAGGGTACTATCTCCTCGTTTAAGAGGTAATCCTCTTGTTTTATTAGTTAATCAAGTGGAATTTGGTAGTGGTTTGGGTAATATACTAAAAAACAAAAGCATATAAAGATGTGTTATAATGAACATTAGTAGATTATTGTGACGTAAACGAAAATCTATATCTTTAACTATTTTATGAAAATTACTTTCCCACTAACTTAACTTAGTGAGAGGAGATGGATACTTGAGAAAAAAATTATTTAAACGATTTTCATATTTATATACTGGCGAATTAATGTCGGTAGTAATGTTTATTGTCGTGTTTTTTTTACTTAATAAAGTCTATCCCCAATTACGATTGTATTCGCTAACCTCTTTTTGGATTTCATTTTTTCTTTTGGAATTTCTACTAGTGCAGGGAAGCATATATTGGTATGCAAAATGGAAAATATTAAAGAAAGAAAATACAACAGTAACTCCTATTCAAGTTGTAAAAAGATTTAAAAACTTGAAGAAATTCAATATCGGCTTAATAATTATAACGATGTTTATTTTTGCGTTTGATTTTTTAAAA
>DAIMMR010000622.1:0-1920 GCA_036720575.1 Clostridium sp. | reverse complement strand
AGCAAGAAAGAAAAGATGTATGGTGGGGAGAAGTATTGGGTGCTGCTGTAGGATTATTGGCAATACTTAGATTCTTGATATAGAAAGGATGATATGGTACGGATATAAATAAAATCTTGGGTATAACGGAGAGCTATAAAGCCCCAGAAACTATTTTAAAAATCTTATATGACCGTGAGAGAAGAGAAAAAGTATTCTCAGAATTTTTGAAGCTATACAAGCATGATGTTTCTTATGACTGGTTCCATGAATATTTTGAAGATGAACATGCTGACAGAAAAAAGAAGAAACAGGATTTTACACCGGATTCAGTTTCAAATGTTATAGCAAGGCTCACGGGAGGTAAAAAAGGAATGGTATATGAAGTTGCGGCAGGAACCGGGGGAATGACCATACGTAAATGGTGGAGTGAGTGCTTGCAAGAAACACCATTTAGATATATCCCCAGTGAACACTTCTATATGTGTGAAGAACTAAGCGACCGTGCCATACCGTTTCTATTATTTAACTTGATGATAAGAGGTATGAATGCTGCTGTTGCCCATTGTAATACTTTATCAAGGAAATGCAAAGGAATTTTCTTTATAGACAATAAGAAAGACGATCTTCTAAGCTTTTCAAATTTAAACTTAATGCCATACAGCAAGCAAGTTGAAGATTATTTCAACGTCAAGTTTAATGATTTTAGATATCCGCCAATAAAGGAGGGATAGAACATGCAGTATATAAGTGCAGAAGAATTTTTAAAACAGCCATCGGAAGTACGAAAGGTATTTAGAGATTGGTGGAAAGAAAATATGCAGATATGTGACCTATATGAGACGACTGGGAAACGTTCAATAATTTCACACATAGAAGGTAGAGAACACTTGAATGCTGTAAAAGATTTTATAGATGATACAATTCCATTACTAACAGAAGGACAGCTTAGAAAGTTTATAGAGGACAAAACAGGCGGAACCATTGATTTGTATTACACACATATGGAAGATAAATATTACAAAACTATAAATAAAGCTAAGTATTTAGAATTAAGTGATTTAAGAGAGATTATTTTCAGAATGCGTTTTAAATCAGATGAAGATATTTTTAAGGGATATTGGAAATGCGCTTTAAAGATTGCTAGAGGTGAGTTTAGAAAGTGAAGCTATCTGAGTATTATGATAAATGGATTGTAACATATAAAAAGAACAATGTAAGACCTGTAACCTATAAAAAGTATGTAATGACAGGTGAATCATTAAAGAAACTGGAACCTGCATGCGAAATAACAGATTTTGACAGAGGGACATACCAGAAACTTATAAATAAATATGCCGAGACACACGAACATTTAACGGTTATGGATTTCCACAGACAGATCAGAGCTAGTGTTTTAGATGCCCTAGATGAAGGAATTATCAAAAGAGATTTCACTAGGCGGGTACAGATTGGAGGTAAACCAAAAGCTAAAAAAATAAAGAAATTTTTAGAAGAGGATGAAGCAAAAAAGTTTATAGCTGACTTGAATGTTAATACAAAAGAATTAAACTGGGACCACTTTTTATTGCTGCTTATCAATACCGGATTACGTTACGCCGAAGGGCTTGCACTAACACCAAATGATTTCGATTTTGACAATAGAACGGTTGAGGTCAACAAGTCATATGACTACAAAACCAAGTTTAAAACTAACAGATTTCAACCAACAAAGAACCTATCATCAAACAGGATAATATCCTTAGACCTGAAAACAGCATGGATATTAAGACCGATAATAGAGAAACTTGAACCAACAGAGCCGATATTTCCGTATTGGTATGGCGGTGGGCATGTAATAATATATAATTCAACAATCAATGACATAATAGCCCGACACTGTTCCAATGCCGGGGTTGGGAGGATAACAGTACATGGGTTAAGGCATACACATGCAAGCCT
>DAIMMR010000621.1:0-1928 GCA_036720575.1 Clostridium sp. | reverse complement strand
AAGAAGGAAACTATGATACAAATTATTAAAAGAAAGGAGTAAATTATGTTAATCAACCGTGAAGGATTTATAGTAAACCCATCAGAAATAGATGTAGTAGAGTGCATAGGAGGATTAGTAACAAAGTATGTTGTAAGACTTATTTTAGACCATGGCTATCGCAAAGAAGTAATAGCCGAGGAAGAATTTGAAGAAATACCAAACGATAACCAAATTAAATGGTGTTTGACGAAACATAAAAACGCAAGCTTTGCAGTAGTTGAAGAAATTTATAAGTTAGATGATCTACCGTTTTAAGAAAGGAGCAAATTATGTTAATCAGAAGTCAAGATAAGAGAAGTTTAATAAATGCCACTATTTGATTTTATAACAAATTAGAAAGGAAAAAAGTAATCCTAGGTAAAAGAGTGCACTCACTTAGACGTAAGTGATGAAAATAGATATATTTGATACAAGAAGAAAATATCAAACTATTTATGCCGATCCGCCATGGAACGAAAGTGGCGGAGGAAAAATAAAGCGCGGAGCTGATAGACATTATTCGCTCATGAAAACGAAAGATATCATAGCATTGCCAGTGCCAAAAATAGCAGATGATAATTGCCATTTATATTTATGGGTAACAAATAATTTTCTTAAAGATGGACTAGCAGTAATGGATGAATGGGGATTCAGATACATAACAACCATAACATGGATGAAAGACAGGATAGGGTTAGGACAGTATTACCGAGGAATTACGGAGCATTGCTTATTTGGAGTTAAGGGCAAGCTGCCATATAAAGTTATAAATGATAAAAGGCAGCAAGGAAAGACAGGGTTTTACGCCGCAAAAACAATACATTCGGAGAAACCGATAGAAATGAGACAAATGATAGAAAAAGTATCTTATGAACCAAGAATAGAGTTATTTGCCCGGGAAGAAATAGATGGTTGGGATTGCTGGGGAAAAGAAGTATGACATTTCAAATAACTTTCATGGTGGTTAGGAAAATTAAAACATATAAAGGGGGCGTTTAAAATATTAGAACTACAACCAATAACACTTAAAGAAGCGCAAAAATTTGTAAATGAGCATCACAGACACAATGTTGCACCAGTAGGGCATAAATTTAGCATTGGTCTTAATGATGAGGCAAAACTTGTAGGTGTATGCATGGTAGGTAGACCGATTGCTAGGTATAATGATGACGGTCTTACACTTGAAGTCACACGTTGTTGTGTATTAGAAGGACACAAAAACGCTTGCAGTAAACTATATGCAGCTGCGTGGAGAGCAGCAAAAGCAATGGGATATAAGCGGTTAATTACATACACTTTAGTATCAGAACCGGGTACAAGTCTAAAGGCGGCAGGTTGGAAAGTAATAGGTCAAACGCAATATAAACCTAAAGGTTGGAACACACCCAGCAGGCCACGAGTAATGCCAGAAAGGTATCCTACAGAGCAAAAGAATATTTGGGAAGTAAGTTAAAATCGCTGAAAAATTACTTGAAATTATAAAAAATCATTTTAATGAACAAACCACTACGAAAGTTGAATACCCAAAAGTATTAGATCAAATTTGTTCGGAGTATCGAATAAGCAGACTGCCAGCAACAGGAGAAAATTTAGCACCTAGAATATGCGGAGTGTACCAAATGCCACAGGATGAGGAGGTATAACAATGAGTAGATATCTAAACCACAGCAGACACATGGATTACACCAAAAATATGGCAGAGCATATTTACTTGACCGAGAAAATGAAACCTACCAACAAGCAAAAGAAATTTTTATATGCACTTAGAAAAAAGTGTGAGGAGCACGGGATAAGTGCCGAGACAGACAGGGAATTAAAGACAAGAAATAATTACAAGTACGAAATAGATGATTTAATAAAAAGATTGCAGGAAAAAGGGTTGTGGGAGGTATAGTATGCAGAAACAT
>DAIMMR010000620.1:0-1929 GCA_036720575.1 Clostridium sp. | reverse complement strand
TGTAAATGTTAATATGAAAGTGCATAAAAGTTCCAACATGGAAATGTAGGAATTTATGCACTTTTTATGTACAGTTTTTTCAAGGTATAATTGTATAGAATTTCTGATAAAGTAGGTGCAATTATAATGAGAAAAGATGTACATAATAAACTAAAAAAATACACAAGAGAGGAGAAATTTTTATTGAATAAGAGTGAATTAGCACGAAGATTTAATTGTGATTCAAGAACAATAGATAGATATCTAAAAATCAATTCTGGCGAACTGGAACCTAAGAAATCATCAAGGATATATAAATCACTTATAGATGACTATAAATCTATTATTATTGAAAAAGTAGATAATTACGGTGCAACTGCTATGGCAATATACAAATTTATTTTAAAAAAAGGATATAAAGGAAAATATAGTACAGTAGCTGGATTTATAAACAAACATAAATGTTTTGAAATTCAAAAAGCAACTATTAGATTTGAAACAACTCCAGGATTGCAAGCTCAAGTAGATTGGAAGGAAAACTTAAGTATGATAAGCAAACAGGGTGAAGTATTTAAAGTGAATATTTTCCTAATGGTACTTGGATATTCGAGAATAAAATATCTGGAGTTAACTACAGATAGAGAACAAAAAACACTATTTAAATGTATGATTTCTGCATTTAGATATTTTGGAGGAATACCTCAAGAAATATTGTTTGATAATATGAAAACGGTAGTAGATAGAACTAAATCCACTTTCTCTAATATCGAATTTAATAAAACATTCAGGTATTTTGCTGATGATGCTGGTTTTAAACCCATAGCCTGCCGGCCGTATAGGCCTCAAACAAAAGGAAAAGTAGAGTCTCTAGCACGTTTTACTAACAGGTTAACTGTTTATAATGGTGAATTTGAAAATTATGATGAATTAAGTGAGATAGTGCAAAACTTTATGGAGGAAGTAAATAATGAATTATCCCAAGCAATAAATGAATCTCCTTTAAATCGCTTAAATAGAGAACTAGAGTATCTTAATCCACTGACACCACTAAATTCTTTGTTATCATATGTCTCCCGCAAAAAAGACTATAAAGTATCAAAAGAATCCATGGTTAATTACAAAGGCAAAAAATACTCAGTTCCTACTAAATATATTGGTTCAAAAGTTAACATTACCGAAACATGTGATGGTAATATCAGTATTTATTATAATAAAGATTTTATTGTATGTCACTCATTAAGTGAAAATAAATATAATTATAAAACATCACATATGCATGAAATACTCAAATCTGATGCCTGTAAGCATCTTACCGATGCAAAAATAGATGAATTTATAAAAGAAAATATGTCTATGATGGATATATTATTAGGAGAGTGAAAGTTTAAATGTATGGAAAATTATTGAATAATCTAGAAAATTTAAAATTAGAAAAAATGTATTCGTATGTTCCAAACTATTTAGATACCGTTGTAAAGGAAGGAACTTCAGTGTTAGATGCCCTTGTGCATCTAACTGATAAAGAAATAGAATATAAAAATGAAATGGCTTCGAAGATACAAATCACTGTAGCTGGTTTTCCTTTTGTAAAAAAAGCTGACGAATATGATTATGACTTTCAACCCTCTGTTAGTAAGATTCAAATTAAAGATCTATGTTCATTAAGATTCATTGAAAATAGAGAAAATATATTATTTTATGGAACTCCTGGTGTTGGAAAAACTCACCTAGCTACTGCTGTAGGAGTTGAAGCAGCAAGTAAAAGATGTCTTACATATTTTATTACCTGTCACGATTTAATACAAAATTTAAGAGAGGCATATGATGAAAATCGTTTAGAGACAAGATTGAAACACTATAATAAGTATAGATTATTGATTATTGATGAAATTGGATATCTTCCAATAGACCATTTGGGTGCTAATCTATTTTTTCAACTTATAACAAAGA
>DAIMMR010000619.1:0-1934 GCA_036720575.1 Clostridium sp. | reverse complement strand
TATCGCTGCAAATAGACAAGATGATGCTCTATCCCAACGGCTATTTGAACATGAATCAAAACGGGGAATACACCAAACATTATTACGCCGATGCGTTACGCATAGCGAGTAAAATTGGCAACGGATTTAGCCAAGATCTTTGCTACGAAGCTAATCAGATAGGCAATGAGGTAGATCCGGATTATTTGGATGTCAGAATGAATAAACAGCAGGATGAGATGATGGAAGAATTAACGGAGCTAATCAACGGGAACCAAATTACGAGTATAAATCCAATTCCTTATCCGGAAGCAGATTTATGCAATTTATCCGGAAGCGGAATAGAAACAGCTCTTTTCTTCTACCATCCCGACCATCTCGGGAGCACCGGCATGGTAACGGATAATAGTTCCAATATCACCCAGGGAATGCTTTATGCGCCTTTCGGAGAAATCATAAGCGATTATAACCCCACTTTCCATGATTCCCCCATGCCCAATTATGCCTTCAACGCTAAGGAGTTGGACGAAGAAAATGGCATGTATTATTATAGTGCAAGGTATTATGCCCCACCAACGTTTATTTCAAGAGACCCGATGTTTGAGAAATATCCGAGTATAAGTCCGTATACGTATTGTGCTAATAATCCCATGAAGTATGTGGATCCTACAGGGGAAAAAGTTGATGTTTCATTGTTTGATACAAAAAAAACACCTAAAGATGCTAATCTCGTCAAGTATGGAAATAAAATACCAACTGTAAGAAATTCTTTTCAAGTTTTAGCACATGGGAACTCTTTATACATGAGAAATGTTCAAAATGGAGAAAAAGTAACAGGAGAAGCAGGACAAATCAATAGTGCAGAAAGATTTAATCAAGCATTTAGTAATAATGCAGAATGGCAAAATGGTAAAAATACTAAGGGTTTTAATGTTATTTTATATTCATGTAATACTGGAAGGGGACAAAATTCATTAGCTTCAAAAATATCGGATGCATATGAGAATATCAATGTTATAGCACCTACCCGTCAAGTCCATATTTCTAACGATGGAACAACAGGTGTATATGGCACGAATAGTGATGGATCAAAAAACACAACTGATCCTGGGTATTGGATTGTATATCAAAAAGGAGTAGCTGTGGAAGCATATGATGCTACTTGGCAACCAGGCAGTTCGACAGAAGGGCATAGAGTAGATTTAAAAAACATTCCAGAATCTCATTATAAGGGAAATACTGATTCAAAAAATTATATATCCATTGACAAAAAGACTGATTAATGAAAACAAATATCTTAAAAAGATTACTCCTGATAGTGGTAATGTTTCTATGTTCATGTAATAATAATAAAAAAGATGAATTTAGCCTTAGCCAAAATGCTCATCCATCTTTTGAAGAAAAATTGATAATTGAAATAATTTGTAAAGGGAATATTGAATCTTATCAAACATTATTGGATAATTATTCTGACAATTTTCGATACGAAGAAGTATTAGTTTATTCTTTAATAATGGCGAATAAATATGACTATGCTCAAGCATATTTTGATGTTTTTGATATTTTGACATCAATTCCAAATCGAAATGCAAGAATTTGTGCTTGTAAAGAATGTTTGGATGAGGGTTTTCAATGTTTAGATAAAAAAACAAAACAAATGGCTATTGATTATTTCAAACAAGCAGTTTTAAAAGGAAATATTACTGCATCGGAAAAATTATTAAATTTATATAATAAGAATAGTTCATTTCCTATTGAAGAATTATATTCAGATAAAGAACTAATAAATAAAGCGATTAATAATATAAATAAAAGTCGTAATGTAACAAATTAGGGTAGCTTGTGTAGGTACTATGTGGTGCTTTTTAAACTGCAAATAACGCTGTAAAATCAAAAAAGAATGGTTGAATATTTGGACAAATGCTGAAACGGGGCAAGATAAGAAAAGAATTATG
>DAIMMR010000618.1:0-1940 GCA_036720575.1 Clostridium sp. | reverse complement strand
TCTAATTTTATTTATTTTTTAAATCTAAATAAAAAATAAGTTTTAACTAGTTATTCTTCATAATCATTATATGGTAAATTCTCAGCCCATTTCATTAAATCTATTATTGTTTTACAAATTCGTTGATGTAATTCATATTCACTTAATCCTTCTTTATAATATTTTCTAATACAGATATCATCAGTATTCCAATCCCATCCTTGTTTATTATAATATTCTTCATTTTCTAAAGTAAATCCTTTAGGTATTACTTTAGGCACAAATTCTGAATCAAAAGCAATATATGTATTAGCACGATGGTTTTCATTTTCATAAGCATGTGCCGAGCAACAGTACGTAGTCTTATATCCTTTTATATTTAACAATTTTATTATGGGTAATATTAAATCGTCCACCTCTACTAAATTCATGTCACCACATTTTTTATTCGGACATCTATAATAATATCCTTCAGATTTATCTAATTTTAATAAGTTGCCATCATACTCATTAAAACAACTTAAACATAGATATCCCATATTATTTATCCTCCTTATTCTTTAATAATTCATCTCTTACAGCAAATAAACTTTTACCTAACTCATTCCATATTGACATATCATCAGCTATTACTAAACAACCTGCTTTATTATTTAATGTATTAGGAGAATAAGGTTTCTTACCATCTACATTAATTCTTTTATCTTGTATTCTTTCCTTTTCATTAACACTTCTAGCCTTTAAATTAATACCATATAACTCTTTTAATTTAATATATGTACTATTGTATATTTCACTTTGTTTTTCACCAGTTGCTCTACAAACACTATTTACTTCATGTACAAATTGCGTCCTATCTCCAATGACTATAAAATTATCTATTCTCTTACCCATATCACCTACTTTATTATTTATTTCTTCTAATTGTTTCTGTTGTTTATATGCATCCAATTGCAATTTTGTTTGATTATAATTTATAGCAGATAACATATCATTAGGATTTATCTTTAAAGCTTGTTCATACATATGTAGACTTAAATTCATTTGGCGTTCTTTCTCATCTTCTATTCTATTTATTTTATCTTCAACTACATCAAACTTACCTGTTTTTCTTATCTTTGGTAAAACTTCTTCACTGATCCAATCAGTTAATTCTTCAGCATTTGGTTTTCTTGATTTAAATACTAATTTATAAACACCTGCTTCAGTAAGTAGATTTAATTCTGCTGTTCGACTGCCTAAGTTTAAATTAGGTAGTTGTTTTAACTGACTAAGTACATCTCCAACTATATGTTTCTTTTGTGTCCCTTCTTTTAAATTTTGCAAAGCAACACTTGGATTACTTAATTCTAAATAATTACATATTTCTTTTCCTACCCAATGAGGTTCATCATTAATTAATATTACTGTAAAACTAGTTCCTTTAAAATTAAATAATTGTATTTTATTATTTTCCATACTTTCATTTCTCCTTTTATAATTTTATTTTTTATATATTATATCTTTCTACAATCAAAATTTATATTCAAATTCCTAATAAAGTTATTAAGAATTTCACCCTCTAATTATATCTTAGACTAATTATGTTACTGCCAACCACATCTTCTAATTTTATTTATTTATATTAGAAATTTATCTTAAATTTTTGATGTATCATTTTTATTCTAAATTTCTTATAACCTATAATAAAATCATCATATCAACTTTTCAGTATACCAACTATACCTATATTTGATTACTTACTTTGACTTCTAATAAATTTATTAAGGAATTCACTCTAAATTTTGATTCTATAATGTATTATAACTTACTATGTATTATTTATTTTTTTATTTTAATCATGCCTACATTTACATCATTATATAGTTTTATAATTATAAGTTTCTTTTAACTATTACTCATGTAATCAATCCTATCCCCTAATTCTTAATGAATTTATCTATTTTCAGCAACTCTAATCT
>DAIMMR010000617.1:0-1941 GCA_036720575.1 Clostridium sp. | reverse complement strand
AGTTGAAAGATGATTTAAGTTTTAATGGAAATATTACGAAAGCAAAACAAGATAACAAAAAAATTAAACCATCTACTAAATAGAATCGCAGGAAGGTTACGATATAATGTTTGTGTGTAAAAGTAAACGGTTAGCAGGATTTTTAGTTTCGCATGGATGTGAGTGTAAAAAAGTTGATAAAGATAGATTAAATCCCAATTATTTAGTATTCCTTTTTGATAAAACAGATAATTGGGATTCTGCTATGAAAGAATGGCAAAAGAATCATAAAAAATAGTTACGGAGGTTACGATATTATGCCAAAAAGAAAAACGCAAGAAGAATTTGAAGAAAAAATTTGTTCAATCAATAAAAATATCCTTATATTAGGCACATATATAAATAGTAGATCAAGGATTAAATGTAAATGTAAAATTGATGATACAATTTGGTATCCTTTTGCAAATGATTTAATTAAAGGACATGGCTGTCCTAAATGTGCTGGACTTAAAAAACTTACAAATAAAGAGTTTGTAGACAATCTAAATAAACAGAATCCAAATATTTATGCTTTAGATAAATATGTTTCGGCGCAAACACCAATTAGATTTTGTTGTAAAATTGATAAATATGTTTGGACAGAAAGGCCTTATGCGATATTAAATTTACATGAAGGATGTCCGAAATGTGCGGGAAATAATAAAATATCTCATGCGGATTTTGTTAATAGAATATATAAATTAAACCAAAATATTGAAATATTAAGTGAATACAAAAATATACATAATAAAGTTCAGTGCAGATGTAAGATTGACAATAATCTTTGGAATGCAAACCCTAAAGATTTATTAGATGGATGTGGTTGCCCAAAATGTGCTTCTTCAAAAGGTGAAAAAAGGATTGATACTTTTTTGAGTAACAATAGTTTTATTTATAAAACTCAATATAGAATAAAAGAATGTAGAAATAAAATGCCATTACCTTTTGATTTTTCAATATTTGAAGATAGGAAACAAACTAAAATAAAATGTTTGATTGAATATGATGGAGAACAACATTATAAGCCTTGGCATAATTTAGCTAATGCAGATAAAAAACTTTTAGAAGTACAAAAGCATGATAATATTAAAACAGAATATTGTAAAGAGCATAATATAAAATTAATACGTATTCCTTATTGGGATTATGATAATATTGAAAAAATATTAAACGAAGAAATTAATTAACTTTAATTGAAAGGCGGTGATATATGAAAAATGAAAGGTTTAATTGAAATTTCAAATAAAACTGCTGAAGCAGGCAAAACACCTGTTAAGTTTGTTCTTCATCAGATATACAATTCTCCTAATGAATACAATGGTAATGGCATATCGTGGAATCGTCAATATACAGAACAAAATATGTATAGTGTTAAGGGAATGCCATTGACTTGCCAATTTGCTGACGAAGATCATGATATACCATTTGGTGGGCATGGAGAGATGAGTAGTCAAGATGGAGATATTTATTTTGAAGATAGTTTGGTAGTTGGTTCTTTTGAGAATGCTTATATAGATGACAATCTTGAAATTGATGGTGAAAAATTTTCTGGTCTTGTTGGTGAAGCTTGTATTTATAATCAACGTTTTCCTCAACTCGTTCAATATTTGCAAGAACAATATAATAGCAAATTACCTGTTGATAGTTCTGTGGAAATTTGTGGAGATAAATCAAAAGGTAATACTAAAATTATATATGATGGTGGCTGGAAAGAAAAAGGCAGAGTTCCAAAAGATTATCAATATTCAGGACAGGCGTTATGTATAGGCGTTGAACCTGCCGATAATAAAGCACTAATGATTGAACTTAACACAAAAACCAAAGAAGGTGATAAACAAACTATGGCAAATTCTAAAATTGATATTGACAATTCCAAAGAATCGGCAATTATGAATGGTTCTTGGAATCCAGATAAGGGTTCTT
>DAIMMR010000616.1:0-1946 GCA_036720575.1 Clostridium sp. | reverse complement strand
AAAATAGGGAGCGGATTTAGCCAAAATCTTTGCGACGAAATGGATAAGATACTTAATGGCGTAGATCCAAGTTATTTAGATGAAAGAAGAGATAGACAATATGAAGAAATGATAGAAGAATTAACGGAGCTAATCAATGGGAACCAAATTATGGATATCAATCCGATCCCCTATCCGGAAGCCGATTTATGCAATTTGTTTGGTGATGAAAGAGAAGATGCCCTTTTCTTCTACCATCCCGATCATCTGGGAAGTACCGGCATGGTAACCGACAACAATGCCAACATAACCCAAGGATTTTTATATACCCCCTTCGGGGAACTCCTCTATGAGTACGATCCCGGCTGGGAATCCGGCCGCATACCGAAATATTCCTTCAATGCCAAAGAACTTGATGAGGAGAATGGGATGTATTATTATTCTGCAAGGTATTATGCCCCGCCCACTTTTATAAGCCGTGACCCGATGTTTGAGAAATACCCTTCTTTAAGCCCTTATACCTATTGTAAGAATAATCCTTTGAAGTTTGTAGACCCTGATGGAAGAGCATTTGGCGCTCCTGATAGAGTAGCAGCGGCAAGAAGTATGACAGGAATTCCATATAAACAAGAAGGAGGAGCATTGCGGATTGAAAATACATCTGCTGCAACAGCATATATGGATTGTGCAGAATTTGTTTGTCGTGTTATGGCAGCTGATCAAATTACAGATGGTGTTAAAAGCATGAACACAGCACAATTAAAAACATATTTTGATAATTCAGGTAAGTTTGAACATTCAGATAATGCACAAGTTGGAGATGTTGCTGTTTGGAAAGGTCATGTTGGTATTGTTACAGAGGTTGGAGAAAATGGAACAATAAAACTTACTCATGCAAGAGGAGAGGGGAAAAATTCTAAAGAGAATGGGTATGCAATTAAGCCAGAGCAATATAAAAACTCTAAGTTTTATGGTTATTATAGACCTAAAAATGAAACTCCTGATGGGAAACTTGATAATACAGATAATTCGTCTTCTTCTATTTCTTCAACCCAGTCATCTATAGGACCTGCTGGACCTCCAAAAATGAGTGAAAAATGGCTAAATACCAGAAGTCCAATAACAAGCTTAGTAGGTAAAGTTCTTGAAAATTTAGGTTATTAAAAAATAAAACACATGAAAAGTATTAAAATTCAAAATGATAACCTGTTAAGTATTATGATAGCTAAGATTATATTCAACACATTTTTTTTGAAAAGAGTGTTAAATATATTGATTCCAACTATTTTCTTAAGCTTATTATTATCATGTAATATGGCACAAAATACTGATAATAGAATAGAAGCAACAGAATCAATTATAACAATAGATTCACTAATGGATCTTACACGGAAAGATTGCGAAATTATAGAAATGAAATTGACAAAAGATACATTGTTAATTGTTTCTACGAATGATATTCTTTATTATCCATATGGGAAATATAGTTTATTTGAAGATTTTCAATTATCTCATTCAATCATAAAAGAAAATAATTATAAAATAGATTCTATAGAAAAAGATTTTATAATAATAACTTTGAAGAGTAAGAATAATCTTTTGAAATTTATAGAAAGTAAAGAATCGAGTAAGTTAGAGATATTTAATGCTGATATAAATGATAATGATTTAAAATTTAGTAATGGTATAAAAATAGGAATGAGTCAAAAAGAATTTTTGTTAATTTTTTTTAATAAAGTTCCAAAAGAGTTAGAAAACTTATCCATTATAGAATTAGAATCAGGTCTTACAGGGATTTGGCATTATTATACTTTTTCAGAAAATAAACTTAGAAATATAACAATGAAAACAGACTATCTGATTGATGATTAAGATAAAAATTTTATACTTAAACATTAAATCAATTAATCATAAAAAAATCAAAACGGGAGAATACAAAGCTCTCGTTTTTTTTTGTTGCTTTTGTG
>DAIMMR010000615.1:0-1951 GCA_036720575.1 Clostridium sp. | reverse complement strand
AATTACATAAGAAGAGTTAGAATAAATGCTTTTGATCCTTTGGCATATGCATTAAAAGATATTGGATATAATTTAAAACCCGAAAATGGTCAGACATTAGACAATGCTACAACATTAGTAATTGAATTTCCAATGAAAGCACCAAAAGGTAAAACTAAATACAATGTATCAGCTATAGAACAACTCGAAAACTATAAATTCTTCATGGAAAATTACGTTAATCATAATGTATCAATTACAGTTCATGTAAGAGATAATGAATGGGAAGAAGTAGAACAATGGATATGGGACAATTGGGATAGTGTCGTGGCAGTTAGTTTTATTCCATTATCAGATGCAATGTATAATTTAATGCCATACGAAGAAATATCAGAAGAACAATACGAAGAATTATTAAAACGAACTCCAAAATTTAATCCTTCAGTAATATCTAAATATGAAAAAGGTGATGATTTTGAAATAGCAGAAGCAGACTGTGAATCAGGAATTTGCCCCATAAGATAGATTAAATTAAAAGTAGGTAGAGATTAATCTCTCTACCTATAGAAAGGAGATAATTCTAATAAGTAATAATTATTATAAACAACTAAAAGAAAAAATCTCAAAAGATAAACTGGTAGAATTGTTAAAAGAAAATACATATAAAGATTTAGAGAAAATATATGGATTCAATGAACGTTTATTTTCTCGTTTAGCTAAAGAATATGATATTCCTAAAAATACCAAAGTAATAGCAAAAAATTCTAATAAGGATAAAATGATTGAGTTTGATTTAAATTATGTATTGTATTTATATTACGATTTAAATAAATCATTGAGACAAATAAGTGAAATTTATAATTGTAGTCATGGAGCAGTTAGAAAGTTTTTTAAAGATAATGATATTCCAATTAGAAGTGCATACTCTGATATTTATTATGATAATAGGCGTGTTGAATACAATAAGTATAATTATCTTGATTCGGCTGGTTATCAACCATTACATGTAGATGGCAAACAATTAAGAGAACATATTTATGTAATGGAGCGACATATAGGTAGAAAATTAAATAAAAATGAAGCTGTTCACCATATAGATTTTAATAAATCTAATAACGATATAAAGAATTTATTTCTATTTGAAACCAACAGTTTACATAAGTTATATCATGGATATATTAAAACTCACGATTACATTTTACCTGATGAATTTCTAAAATACTATGAAATTAAATTAAAATATACATTAGATAATCCAAATTGGTTATATAAACAATATATAGAAAATAAAAGAAGTTGCAATAACATATCTAAAGAATTAGAAGTTTCAAGGCAGGCTATAACAAGTAGATTGAAAAAATTTGAAATATATGAATTAAGAAATCCTACAATAAATCAATATGATGAAGAAGGTGAAGAAGTTGAGAGTTGACAAAATAAATTATTACCTTGATATAGCTGAAGTTGTATCTAAACAATCTAAATGTATAAGAAAACATTATGGTGCAGTAATTGTTTCAAAAGATGATGAAATTATAAGTACAGGATTCAATGATGTATGTAGAGGGCATTTAAGTTGTCGTGAATTGGACGGTTGTAATCAAGATAAGGCAAATTCAAAACATGGTGACTATTCAGCTTGTAGAGCAGTTCACGCAGAAATGAACTGCATTATATCAGCATCAAGAAAAGATATGATAGGTGGAACACTTTTTCTTGTAGGAATTAATTCTTTTACTGGGAAAAACTATTCACAATCAGAATGTTGTGATATTTGCAAAAAACTAATTGTGAACTCTGGAATCGAAACTGTAATTACAAGAATAGAGCCTTTAGTATATAGAATCGAAAATACTAAAGAATGGTATTTATAAAACGTTGAAATTCCAACGTTAAAAATTTGATTTAGGGTAATAGAAAGTATGTTTTATCAGAAAGGAGATAATATGTTAAGTACAATAGCGGACTATAG
>DAIMMR010000614.1:0-1958 GCA_036720575.1 Clostridium sp. | reverse complement strand
TCAGGGATTTATATAGAAAGGAGAATGCTATGTACAGCGCAAGATTTAAAGAATTGGCAGATGAAATTGAAAATTTAAGATTAGAAATTTATTCAGGTTTACATATTAATATTGATGATACAGATGATAAATCTGAATTAGATGATTTACTTTTTGCAGTACAGTCAAGACTCAGATTTGACATATGTGAAATGATTAAATGTTATGAGTAGATAAAATGACTCTTTGAGTTATAAATCATATAAAACAATCCTACTTAGTAGGTTGATATAGATATTACATAATAAGAAAGGACAAAATATGAGAGTAGAAGAATGGCTAGGGAGTAATAATCAATTAGGAGTTGATATTTGGAATGGTAAGTATAAATTTAATGATGAATCTTTTGATGAATGGATTGACAGGGTTTCAAATAACAATCCACAATTAAAGCAAATGATATTAGAAAAGAAGTTTTTATTTGGTGGAAGAACACTTACCAATTATAACACAGGTAAAAATGCGTCAACTTCAAATTGTTATAGTAGTGGATATGCACCAGACTCTGTAGTAGGTATTATGGATTTAGCACAAAAAATGGCTTTAACATATAAGGCTCAAGGTGGTCAAGGTGTATCTTTAAGTAAGATTAGACCTAAAGGATCTAAAATTAGTGGTGGATATGAATCAGATGGTATAGTTCCTTTTATGGAAATATTTAATACAACAACAGCAAGTATAAGTCAAGGTGGTAGTCGAAAAGGCGCTTTAATGATGTCGATAGACGCTTGGCATAAAGAAGCTGAAACATTTATTACTATTAAAAGTGAACAAGGTAAAATTGAAAAGGCTAATTTATCACTAGAAATAGATGATGAGTTTATGGATTGTATTAAATTGTATTATGATACTGGAGAAGTTAAAACAATACATAGGATATTTGAATATGTAAGTGGAAGTATTGAATATGATGTAATACCAATTAACCTATATAAAAAGATGTGTCAAATTTCATATGATTGGGCAGAACCTGGAATTATATATACTGATAGGTTTAGAAATTATAATATCATGCAGCATGATAATGAGTACAATATTATTACAGGAAATCCATGTGGGGAACAACCTTTGCCAAAACATGGGGCATGTAATTTAGGCTCAATTAACTTATCTGAATATGTAGTTAATCCATATACGAAAAATGCCAGTTTTAATTTTGATGATTTTTTACATGGCGTTGATGTAGCTATTCGTGGACTTGATGATGTAATTGATTATGGAATACAATACCATGCATTAGAAGAACAAAAAGAGATGGCTAGAAACTATAGAAATATTGGATTAGGTGTAATGGGATTAGCTTCAGCACTTGTAAAACTTGGATTGCCATATGGAAGTGATAAAAGTTTGGAATTGATTGATGATATTGGATTTAAAATGTTTAAACAATCAGTTTTAACATCTAGTGAAATAGCAAGTGAAAAAGGATCGTTTCCTAAATACTCTGATTTAGTTTGGGATTCAGACATTATTAAGGAACACTTTAATAGTTTAGAGATTGAATTATTAAAGGGAAAAGGATTAAGAAACTGTAGTTTATTAAGTATAGCACCTAGTGGAAGCATAGGTACAATGTTGAACATTTCTACAGGATGTGAACCATTCTTTAGAATATCGTACAAAAGAAAAACAGTGTCCTTACATAAAGACGAAGAAGTTTATTATGATGTTTTAATTAAAGAGTTAGAAGAATATCAAACAATTAATCAAACAAAAGAAATTCCTGATTATTTTATTTCATCTGACAGTATTAATTGGAAAGATAGAATTGCATTACAAGGTGTGCTACAAAAACATATAGATACAGCAATATCTTCAACAGTAAATATGCCAAACGAAAGTACAGTAGAAGATGTTGAACGATTATATCTATTTGCTTGGGAAAGTGGATTAAAAGGGGTTACGATATTTAGAGATGG
>DAIMMR010000613.1:0-1965 GCA_036720575.1 Clostridium sp. | reverse complement strand
TAGCTATCTGATTTACAGCTTTTACATTTTCCTCAATGCTCTGCTGTATTGAATTTGAACTTTCTGAAGATTTTTGTGCACTAGATGCTACACTTTGTGTTGTTTCATTTACCTGCCCTATAATAGCAGTAAGTTGTTCTGACATAGCAGCTATTTCTTCCGACATCTTACTTACAAATTCAGAATCATCATAATATCGCTTTCCCATATCACCAAATACTTTAAATTCTGGATTTACCTTTTCATTGATAAATGCCAATACCTGCTGGCCACTTGCAGAAAGATTTTTAAATGCATCCTGTACTTTTACAATAGTCTCTTGAATTCCTGCAACTGATTCCGCAGATTGTTCTGCAAGTTCTCTTACTTCTTCTGCCACTACTGCAAAACCTTTCCCATGCTCACCTGCGCTGGCTGCCTCTATGGCTGCATTAAGTGCAAGTAAATTGGTTTGATCCGCTATTCCTGCAATAGTTTCTGCCATTTCCTTTATTTCTTCTACTACTTTTCCATCTTCAATAGCTTTTACCATATTTTCCTTCTTTTGCTCATATAATTCCTGTGTTGTTTCTATAGCTATTTTTCCTTTACTTTGTACAGCAACAGCATTTTTTTTGGATTCATTGGCTTTACCACTTCCATCTACAGCTTTTGCAGACAATTCATTTACACTGGAATCCACTTCTTCTACAGATGCAGTTATCTCCTCAAATGCCGCGCTTGTTTCCTGTATATTGCCTACTACAACTTTTACTGAGTTATCCATATCTTCAGACTTTGCTGAAAGCTGCTCTGCAGTTGCAGATAATTCTTCACTAGAACTGCTCATTTCATCAGAGCTTGCCATAATTGTTCTAATTAAATCAGTTATATTCTTTTGCCCTTTGTTAAGTGCTAAGGCAGCTTCTCCCAATTCATCTTTTCTAGACATTTCTATAGGTGAAGAAAAATCAAATTCAGCAAATTCATTTGCAAATTTTTTAATTTTTAAAATTGGAGCATTAATATCTTTTGCAACAATAAGTCCAAGCAAAATAGAACAAATCATACTTATAATAATTCCAATAACCATCATTCTAAAGGAAGCTTTGTACTGGCTTATGCTGTCTTTATAATCGGTTTCAGCGGTTTTCATATTTAAATTTATTTCTTCATCAATCACTGTAATCATTTTTTCTCTATAAGCTTCCGACTTAATAAATTGCTGTTTTGCGGCTTCATAATTTCCCTGCTCAACTAAATTAATAACATTTTCACGAGAAGTTCTCCAGTTTCCTAAGTATTGTTCAAATTGTGTAAACACTTGTTTAGCTTGTGCAGTCACAATTGTAGATTTATAATTTGATTGAAATTTAGAGTCTTGATTTGTTAAATTAGTAATTTCACTTGTTATGCTTTTTAAGTTATCCTTGCTTGTAGGGTCAATAACAATAAGCATATCTCCCCTAACTGCCATTAAATTTGCCTTTAATTGTTGAAGATAATTTGTTCCCTTTAAATCTACATTATATATATTGTTCAAATTTCCATTTACTTTTCCCATCTTGATAATAGAGATCATTCCCAGTGCACCTGCAAATAATGCTACGATGATAAATGATGTCAGTAACTTTTTCAAAATTTTTATGTTTGAAAGCCATTTCATATAATAACCCTCCCATTTATATGTATGCATTCTGATATTATTTATCTAATTATATCATAGTATATCGAAATCTCTACATTAAGTTTTTATTAAAATAAAGGGGTTATACTTACTTTATTTCCTTTATTTCATATTAATTGTACACTTCTTAATTTTAACCATTTAACTTACAGATAAAAGATCCTACGGTACTTTTCACAGCAGCCGTAGGATCTTTTATTTATTAACTCAACTTTCGCAGTTCAAAAATAATGCGAAGCAAAGCTTTCAGAGGACAATTGACAGAGGACAGAGGACAATGAAGGTGAGTTTTCCTCCTT
>DAIMMR010000612.1:0-1974 GCA_036720575.1 Clostridium sp. | reverse complement strand
AAACAAACAAATTATAGATATAACTATAAGTATAGTGGCAGCAGCTAATGCCTTGTCTAAGTTTCCTGCTGACAAATTTAAAAATATAGCTACTGGCAGAGTTTCCGTTTTCATTCTAATAGCACCTGCTAGCATAAGTGCAGTTCCAAATTCCCCAAGTGCATTTATCCACGTAATTATTATAGCTGAGATCAATCCGTTTTTAGCTAATGGAATTGTTATTTTAAAAAATGATCCCCAGACACTGCATCCAAGAGTTCTTCCTACAAATTCAAGTTTGGGATTCACATCTTCAAAAGCTCCCTTTAAAATTCTTATCATATATGGAGCATTGATAAAAAAGTTGGCTAATATAATTCCTTTAACTGAAAATACGGGATCTAAGCCTAACTTATTTATTATACCTTCAACCTGCTTTGTACTAAATAACATAAGCAAAGCAATTCCTGCTGCAATTGGAGGAATAGAATTTGATATCTGTATTACAGAGTTTATAATCATTTTGCCAAAGAAATCATATCTAGCCAATCCATAAGCTATAGGTACAGCAAATATCAAACAAATTATAGTAGATATTGTAGATGTATATAATGTCAATTTAATTGCAAATTGTATCTCCTTATCCATAATAATGGATGCTAAGTTAGGGAAACTTTTTTGAAAAACCACAAATATAGTTAAAATTATAAAAAGCATAAATATAGTTATAAAAATAAATATATAAATTTTAAAAAGAATGTCTTTATAATTATTTTTTGACATACTCAAGACCTCTAGTTTCTATTTAATAGGCTTTAAATTATACTTGATGAATATTGATTTTGATTGATCAGATACAGCAAAACTTATAAATTTATTGCATAATTCTTTATCTTTAGAACTCTTTAATGCAGCTATAGGTACTGTCTTAATCAAATTTTGATCTTTAGGAATTTGTACTAAATCTATGCTTTTAGCCGCATTTAAAGCATTATCTTCCCACATAATAGATGCATCTGCTTTTTTCATGGAAACAAACGTTACCATTTCATTTACTGTAGTAACTGTAGAAACTATATTATTTTTTACCTGACTCTCTATACCCTGTTTTTGAAATAACTTAGATGCAAGTTTTCCTAATGGAGAAGTTTTGGAATCTCCTAAAATTACCTTAACTCCAGGTTTTGTAAAATCATTTAAAGTTTTAATACCTGCAGGATTTCCTTTTGGTACAGCAATTACAGGTACATGGTATACTAAATCTTTTCTAGCTAAAACCAAACCTTTTTTATTTGCTGTTTCATAATCTTCCTTAGATGCTAATACACAAATATCCCCTTTTTTAGAAACTTCCATCTGACTTATAAGTTCTGAAGAATTAGCATAGGTATACTGAACTTTTACTCCATATTTCTTTTCAAACTCTTTAGCTATTCCCTCCATTGGTTTATTTACTCCTGCAGCACAATAAATAAGTAATGTCTTTTTATCTGTATCATTTTTGGAAGTATCCTGCTGCTTCTGTCCGCAGCCTATAAACATGCCGCACACTAGTAATAAACTTAAAACTAACATTAATATTTTCTTTTTTTTCAAAGATTTCATCCCCCATCTTATTTTATTTGTTTTAAGTAAACATTAAAGTAATTTCATAATAAAAATAAATAAAACTAATTAATACTCAATTTAATTAATTCTTATTATTTATTTTTGTCTACTTATGTTGATTGTATCAAAAACATAGTACTAAATCAATTATATTCAATATCTGTGTTAATAGAAAATAGTCCATACTTTAACTTAAAATATAGACTATTTTATGTACATTTTAAATAAAATTTAACTTATATACGAAAAATTTTTTCTTGAAGCTTCATTGCTGTGTATAATCTTTATAATCCGGTTTAAACCACTTTATAGATATACTTGATTTACCTGTTTCATCCTTAGGGTTTACTTTTAAATTATCATCACCTATCTTAGATTTATTTATTA
>DAIMMR010000611.1:0-1975 GCA_036720575.1 Clostridium sp. | reverse complement strand
GGAACGAAAAAACAATTCAAAATTCATCATTCATAATTCTTTTCTTATCTTGCCCCTTTTCATCATTTGTCCAAATATTCAACCCTTTTATTTTGATTTTAAGGGGTTATTTGCAAGGGACACTACCCCAACCTATCAATCATCGCTAATTAAAGGATCTTTTTCGTAATATAGAGTATCCCCTATAACATTCCACTGCTCTTTAGAAAGTTTATCATACCATTTTCTTTCAGCTCTTTTATTTTTGAACTTTAAAGGCTCTTGTTCTTCTATTTCTTTTCTTTTCTTCAAAATATCATTTTTAAATTCAATATTATGGCATAATCCTCTTATATCTAATGCAAAATATAAAGATTTTCCCCATCCATAAGAACTAATAACTGCTCCACCAGGAAAGATTCGAGTTACATCGTATAAAAATGTTTTGTGTTCTCCTGAATATGCAAATAACGTTAATTTGTAATGTTCTCTAACGACAATATTCTGAAAAACTGTGCTGTCTTTTTGTGAGACAATCTTATATTTATCAAGAGTGTCTTTGGCATATATAACATAATAATCTCCGACAGAATCTATTTTGACAATTTCACACTCTATAGATGTCATTCTTGCATTTGAATCCCCTTCTTGAGCAAATAGTTTAATCGTCTGAAAAAAAAAGACAAAAAACATGTTTAAACACAATAAATTTTTCATAAAATCACTTATTTAAAATAAACATCTTTAATAATCATAGGTTGTTTTTCTGGAGACATAACATACCCCCTTTTCCCAACAACTGTATCATAATTTGAAGGAAGCCCCATTTTAGTAAGATCTTCATAATAAAGGGTCCCTGATTGTTGTGATATTGCTGAATTATGTATACCTTCAAAAGTTGGCTTATCTTCTATAGAATTACATATATTAGAACCAGTAATAATAGCCATTTTCCCTCCAAGATAAGCTTCTGAAACTTCATGGAGCATATCTTGTCCTGGTTTACCATAATAATCACTCATTTTTTTCAAATCAGCTGGATTAACATCTTGACGTGCCTCAGCAGAATTTGCCGATGTTAAAGTACTTCCTAAAAAAGCTCCTCCAACAAATGGTGCTCCTCCTTCTGTTGTATTACTTGATGTTGCATTAATTTTCACCTTAACAGATTTATCATTTACAATATTTAATATTTCTTGCGCTTCATCTGACATAGGACCTTTCCCCGTATATCTAGCACTTACAACACCATGTTTATCCATTTTTACAGAAACTCCATGTTGTTTAGCACCAATTTTATACTCTTTGAAAGCTGCTTTACTTTCGTCTCCTGAAATTTCAAGATCTCTTCCTGTAGGATCCACAAAACCTACAGGATTATTAGCACAATAGGTATAAGGACTAATGCTAGGATATTTTTCAAACATCGGATCACGGCTTATAAAAGTTGGCGGGGCATAGTACCTTGCACTGTAATAATACATATTATTCTCTTCGTCAAGTTCTTTTGCATTGAAGGCATAATTGGGCATAGGTGAATCGTGGAAGGTAGGGTTATAATCGCATATAATTTCTCCGAAAGGTGCATAAAGCATTCCTTGGGTGTAATTGGAAATATTATCCGTTACCATGCCGGTACTTCCCAAATGGTCGGGATGGTAGAAGAAAAGAGCTGTTTCTATTCCGCTTCCGGATAAATTGCATAAATCTGCTTCCGGATAAGGAATTGGATTTATACTCGTAATTTGGTTCCCGTTGATTAGCTCCGTTAATTCTTCCATCATCTCATCCTGCTGTTTATTCATTCTGACATCCAAATAATCCGGATCTACCTCATTGCCTATCTGATTAGCTTCGTAGCAAAGATCTTGGCTAAATCCGCTCCCTATTTTGCTGGCAATACGCAAGGCATCGGCATAATAATGCTTGGTATATTCCCCATTTTGGTTCATGTTCAAATAACCGTTGGGGTAGAGCATCATCTTGTCTATTTGCA
>DAIMMR010000063.1:0-14232 GCA_036720575.1 Clostridium sp. | reverse complement strand
CACTTAGAAGGCGTTATCCTTTAGGAGAAATCGTTATCCAGGGACGTAGCTGCTCTTTACTCCAACTTGGAGAAGTGGGAGTATTAGAGCAGGTAGTCATCGGATAAACCTCTAGGGTACGATTCCCTTAGCACGACGATATTATATGTTCAATGTTCAACATAAGATTTGTAAAGCAGTTCAGATAAAGCAAAATTACTATAAGAAAATTTTTATTATTTTTTTAAAAATTTTAACTTGACAAATGTGCTAGCACCTGTTATCATATTATTTGTTAACCGCTAAAGTTTAGAAATTAACAGCGGATGCAGATATGCCGAAGTGGTGGAATTGGCAGACGCAACGGACTCAAAATCCGTCGTTGGTGACAACATGCGGGTTCGACTCCCGCCTCCGGCACCATGAATATCAACGTTTAAGAGCATTTTGGAATAAATTCCAAAGTGCTCTTTTTGGGTATTTGCTAACATTTTGCTAACATAAGAAATAAAACAAACTAGAATAAATTAAGGCTAAGTAATAAAAAATCTCTAGTTTTGTTTTTAAATTATATCTTTATAAATAGTGAATTACTCCAATTAGTTTCTATAGTAAATATTTAGCGTTTTATATTTTCAATAATATCTGTTGAACCATAGTTTACTCTCATAGCTTTTAAACTATTGATTTTTTTAACTAATTAATGTAACCAAGTAATTGCTTTATATAATTTTTGTTCATTTTATAAGTATCCTTTTTGCAAAATCATTGTAAAAAGGATACTTTTATTTTTGGTGTATAGGTTATTATGTAGACACAGTTGGAAGAAATAAAACAGCAATAACAAAGTATATACAAAATCAATTACAAGAAGACCAGATTGCGGAACAAATAAGTATAAAAGAATATATAGATTCGTTTACAGGTGAGCAAGTAAAAAGAAGAAAATAAATAGCCACCAAGGGTGGCCGCTGGAAATGTTTTGCGATTGGCGGTCTATTCAGGGCGCGAGTAGCGCTTGCCAGTAACATGTCCTTATAGGGCTTAATCAAGCCACCAGCTTAGCTGGTGGTACTTGACTCAATTCTTTTTAAATAATTTTCAGGAAAAATTGGAATAAACATTTTTCTTGGTCTCTGATTATAAAATTGTAAATCAATGGACTATCATTCTAAAAATTTTCTAAGTACTAAACTTCTGTTTTTATTATGTATAAATTGTAAAAAATAGATATTATATGGTACAATATATATAAATTATGGCATTTTACCAGTAAATAAATGATAAAAAAATAAATATTTACGGAAAGCAGGTGAATAATATGGATGAACCTTCTATAGAGGAAATTCTAAAATATAACATATGTTTTAAAGGTAAAGAACTAAATGTAGGTGATTATGAGTTAAAAAACACTAAAATTTTAATAAATTCTTTCAATAACGATAAAAAAGTTAATTTGTTTATGAGTCCACAAAATTTAGAAGTAGAATTATTATGTTTTATGGTACTATCCATAAAAATATATGTTGAGAACTTGAAAAACACTGAAACAGATATACTTGATTATTTGAAGCTAGGAGATACCGTAAATTATGCTGGCAAGAAAGTAGAATATTGTGGCATAGATGATATATTTGGAGAAGAAAAGATAAAATTGAGATATAAGAAAAATGATATCACATGGATTAGATTAAGTGATGCCTATAAGTTGTCATTGAATAAAGGCATATCAACAAATTTAAATGTTATGGGTGCAGAGAATAAATTCAATAAAAAAAGTGGGCTCTATATTTTGGCTGATATGTTACACCTGAAATCAGAAAACTTGAACAAGGTTATAAATAATAAAATGCTTGTAGTTTACCAGCCGGGAAATGAATTAAAAGCTTTGCTAGACGATATAAAAATAAAAGTTAAAAATAAAAAATATGGGTTCACTGAAATATTTCCAAGCAAATATAACTATGATGATTTAAAGGGAAATAAATTAAAATTAGAAGAAATATTAATTTTCACTTCTAGTCTCGACAATGCTATGGAAATTATTAGAGAAGATAAAAAGATAGATAAAATATTACTTGTGGGAGAAAATACATACATTTCTGAAATAGGTGGTATCTTAGATATTCTATTAAATAAGAGTAGGATAAAAAAGATATTTATATTAAACAATTTCAATAAGAACAGCAAAATTTCCGAGATATTAGATGAAAATTATGATATAAATTATGATATAAATTTATATGCCTGGACAAAAAATGCATTTCTAAATAATTTCAAAAGCTCTCTAAATAATATTACATTAATGCACAAAGAAATAGATGTTTTAAAAAATAGGGAAGTCTCACACATAGTGTTAAAAGAACAAGCAGAAATATGTGGGTATATATTCGATTTAAAAAGAAGCTTATATGATATATCAAATGAAAATACTAATAACTTTTTGATGGCCTCTTATGGCTTGCTTAAAATATTTGAAAAATTAACTGTACCTATATGTGAATATGATAGATATATAGAAGAAAATAGTTTAAAAAAATATACAATAGAGGAAATTTTAGAAACTTTATATGTAGCTCCAGAAAAGTACTGTCAATATAAGAGTTATAGTGAAAATTTAAAAAAGGTAATAGAGCTGTCAGAAAAGTTGAAAGATATATTATATAATAAAAACCCTAAATTAGAGTATATAAAAAACATGAATTTGCGAGAAATGGATTTGATAATTTGTAGTAATCCTATAGAGAAGTTAATTCTCAAAAAATACGGTTCTTTTAATGTGCTCTGTATAAAAGATTTTAAGTTAGATTTTAAACCAAACAAAATTTATAGAAATGTAGTGTTTACTGGGATATATGACAGCAATAAAATTGACCAACTTTCGTCATATATAGGGTATAATATTTTAAACTTATTATATCCAACTGAAGTTTTTAAATATAACAGTAAAGTAGAAAAATATAATAGAAAAATTAAACAAGTGGAAGAAAGTAATATATTAAGTAGTGATAAAACTGTGGATTTAATTGAAAAAGCTAAAATAGATTTTACAAAGTTTAAAGAAGTTAAAAAAATTGAAAAAGAAAATAGAGAAGAAATAGCTGTACAGGAATTAGATGAAAAAATAGAGAAAAATGTGTATCGGCACTATTCAAAGGACAATTATTTGGAGGAAATTAATTTGGATTGTGACATTGATGATCTCTTAAATATTCCGGCACATGATGACCAAATAATAGGAGGAAATAATTACAATAATAATTCTAGTATAGATATGTGTTTGGAGTTTGAAAAACATAAGATAGCGCTTTTAACTAGGTTTTATAAAGCAAAGTGTGTAGAAAATAGTATGGGGAAAGTAGTAAATAAAGATATCCAATCTCTTAAAGTAGGAGATAATATATTGTTTATAAATTATAAAAATGAAAGTGATTTGGAAAATTTATTCCGCAAAATTATATATTCGGACAAATTTAAATCAAAGTATGGTAGACACTATGAAAATATGAGGTATTGGAAGAATTCTTTAAAAAGGTATATGTATAATAACCAACTAGTTCCATCAAATATATCCACAGAATTATTAATTCAGGGTGTAAACAGGGGAGATATGGCGGTAAAAAATTGGATTTCAGGTAATGAAATAGTTGGACCGAGAGAAAAAGAAACATATGAAGCCCTTGCAAAGATAACTGGTGATCCATATTTCTTAAAGAATTGGGAAGAAATATATAATTCTTGTAATTTAATGAGAAAATTCAGGATGAATTTCAAGAAAAATAATTTTAATATAATGGTTATTAGGTCTGTCATGAAAAAGCTAGATATTAAAGATGAATTAGGGCAGCTTATAGACGAGTTTATTGATGACATAGAAGAATGTGGACAGGTAGTCACGGTTAAAAAAATTTTAAATGTTTCATTTAATGTTCCTGCAAACAGGGCTAATTGTATTATAGACAAAGCAGCAGTTAATGATTTTTCCTATTAGATTAAAAATAAGGGGGGTACTTTATGGATGAATTTGAAGAAGCTAGGGAAAAAATTTACGAAAGTGTAAGGAAAGAGCTCTTGGGACCTGGTTCTGAGGATATAGGTCCAGATATAGAATACGAACTCATAACTGATGAGCCTATAACTAGGTATTCTACTGGAATCTTATTTCCACAAAAAGATGAGAAAAAACAAGAAGATGATGATATTGTAGATAAGATGAATCACCTCAGGAATGACTATGATTTATATGGAGGTGAAGGGGGGCATAAATTACCATGTAGTAGTAGCGGCGAACATAAAGGTGACCAAGAGGAAGTAAATTATAGTATAGAAGAAAAAATAAACATGGCCAATGAATTAAATCCATCATCTATGGGCATGACATTTTTTGCACGTGGCAATTTAAAAAAACTGAATATTAGGATTAAAGCAGCTAAATATAGAAAGAGTACTGTAAAAGATTGTTGCGTAAAATATACAGGTGAAAATTTATTTTTAGGAAATAAATTGGGAGATTACGTATATAGGGACGGTGACTTATTAAAACTTAAGGATAATATAACATCCGATGTCATTAAAAAATTTATAGATAGAGATAGGTATAAAGAAGATAATGAATATAAAAAATTTATATCGGTAATATATGCGCTATCAAGGCAATATAAAGATAATTGTAACAGAAAGGACTCGTATGTTAGGGAACCGCTCGATTTTCCGGAGATTATAAGTATAAGTATGGATAAAGATTATACAACTAAGGATATTGAGATACCAATAAAACGTAAAAGCCTGGGAAATATCACAGCGCAGCTACAGATATGTGTTGTCAGGAGAAACTATGGAGATGATATAAACAGTTATACAATTGTATTGGTAAATAGGGAAGGTTATAAGAACTATGGTAGAGATCTAAAATCAATTTTCCAGCCGGAAATTAGGATATCTACATTAGATAATCCAGAAATTAAATTCGTGGAAAATGGAGAGAGAAATCTTTCAAATTCAAAATATGACTTGGATAAAGAAGAAGAGTCTCTGGAACTCCTGTATAGGAATAAGAAAAATTATGCAGTTGGCCATGGTGTATCTACAGGACAAAATGTTGATATAGTAACTGGGCTTGGAGAAATATGGACTACATTTTTACCGAGATATGAAGTTAAAAAAATGGACTTTGATATAGAAGGTCTGAATAAAGATAAATCACAAGGAATATTATCTATGAAAAATTTATCTGATATATCAAAATTATCGAAGAAGGACAAAGTTAATAATTTAAACAAGATTGTTGCACTATATGATAACTGGATAGAAGAATTAGATACAGAAATCAATACATTAGATTCTAAATTTAAAAATGCAGCACTAAGACATATGGAACAATGCAAACTTGCGTCTAATAGGATGAAAAAGGGTATAGAATTAATAGAAAAAGATGATAATGTATATATTGCATTTTCTTTGATGAATAGGGCACTTCTAATGCAAAGGTTACATTCACATCTAGGTGAGAGATACCCAATGACAGGTAACTTACCTGAAAATCTTATGAAAAAATTTCCTGAAATTGATTATGAAAATTCGTCTCCGGATGAAGCCACGTGGAGACCATTTCAAATTGCATATATACTCATGTGTATTGAATCGATTGAAAATCCAAACTGTGGTTATAGGGACATTGTAGATTTGATATGGATTCCAACTGGGGGAGGAAAAACTGAAGCATATCTTGGACTTTCGGCCTTTACTATATTTTTAAGACGGCTAAGGCACCCTCAAAATGGAGGAGGTACCACTATAATAATGAGATATACATTGAGATTACTTACGTCCCAGCAATTTATAAGGGCAAGTATAATGATATGTGCCTGTGAATTGATAAGGAGGGAAGAAAAATATAATTTAGGTGACGAAAAAATAACGATTGGCCTGTGGATTGGTTCTAAACAGACACCAAATACGAAAAAAGATGCCAAAGAAAAATTTAGTAAGTTAAAAAGTAAAGCTAAAAATAAATTTGATTTGGATTATAAAAAGGATAACTATAATAAATTTCAACTATTGAAATGTCCGTGGTGCGGTACTAAATTGGAAAAAGAATTTATACATTATAGTAATAAAAATAAGGAGGAAAAAGAAATAGAAGTTGGAATGTGGGGATATAACTTCACGGGTAAATCAAGTAGAATATTTTGTCCGGATGAAGAGTGCCCTTTTAGTGACGAAAATGGCGGGCTACCAGTACAAGTAGTAGATGAATGTATATATGATATACCACCGACATTGTTATTTGGAACTGTAGATAAGTTTGCCATGATAACATGGAAGGAAAGGTCATCTAGTTTATTTGCACTTGACGTGGGAAATAAAAATCTTTCGCCAGAATTAATAATACAGGATGAACTCCATTTAATATCGGGTCCACTTGGAACTATAGTTGGACTATATGAAACTGCCATAGATGCACTGTGTAGTGAAAAAGGTATTAGACCTAAAATAATAGCGTCAACTGCCACTATAAGGAGGGCTAATGAACAATGTAACCAATTATATGCAAGAGATGTTATACAGTTTCCTTCTCCGGGACTTGATGCCTCAGATTCTTTTTTTACGAAAGATGATAACGAAAAACCAGGTAGACTGTATGTAGGGGTAATGCCGGTAGGTAAAACTTTAACTACAGCCCAAGTTAGACTCATGTCTGCACTTACTAATAGAGTTAAGATGATGGATATACCTGAAGGTGTAAAAGATAAATATTGGACATTAGTTTGCTACTTTAATACACTAAAGGAACTTGGAATGACACAGAGTCTTGTACAGGCTGATATACAGGATAATATAAACATAGTTTCAAATAGGCTCCTAAGGAGGAAACCAACTAGAAAGCTATTTAATGTAGCGGAGCTTAACAGTAGAAAAACTGCCAGCCAGATAAATAACACGTTAAAGGATTTGGAAACAAATTATTCAGAGGGCAATATGAGAAATAATAAATGGGCAATAGATGTTGTACTTGCTTCAAATATGATTTCTGTAGGTTTAGATGTATCCAGATTAAATTTAATGATGGTTTTACAGCAGCCCAAATTAACATCTGAGTATATACAGGCCACGAGCAGGGTAGGTAGGGAGAAACCAGGAATTATATTTACACTGTATGGATCGTCCAGAACTAGAGATAAGTCACATTATGAAATGTTTTATGATTACCACCAGTCTTTTTATAAACATGTTGAGCCAACAAGTGTGACGTGTTTTTCAGAACCTGCCAGAAATAGGATGTTACATTCTGTATTTATAGCTTTGGTGAGACATATACTCGGACTTTCTAGTGAGAAAAGTGCATCTGAATTTAAAAAAGATTTATCTGGATTAGATAAGGTTGAAAATATAATTGTAAATAGGGCAGAAAAACTTTTTAGCATGGATGGAGAGTCAGAAGATATTAAACAAAATGAAATAGATGATATAAAGAATGAAATATACAAAATAGAAGACCAATGGGCAGGTAGGGTTGATGATTTACCTGATGATATGAGTTTGATGTATTCTGAAAATAAAGACCAACAATTTAATTTGATAAAACCATTTGAGAAAGAGGGAGAGAATAAAGCTATGGAAACCCTCCAATCTATGAGAAATGTAGACAAGCAATCGGGCGTAGATATATTAGTATTTGGAGATGATGAAGATGAGTAATTATGGATTTGAAAAATTAAGTTACCCGGCACATGGTATCAGACTCGGACAACTCATAAGTACTTTTGGACCTGGAGCCATAGTGGATTTTACAGACCAGAGTTTGATGGTGGCGGCACCAAAATATTGGAGAGAATATAACATTATACACGATGAAAGACTGGAAAAGAAATTACATGTAGATGGGTTTAGGATTCCCAAAGGTAGATCCTCGGTACTAAAAAAATCACATCTACATGAAACTGGAGTTTACGAAGATGAACCTTCAGTACCATTTGTAAGATTTCCAGAATGGTACTTTTGTCCAAAATGTAGAAAGCTGCAGCGTATATCTGAATGGGAAAAAGAATACTACGATTCAACTTCAAAGTTTATGAAGACACCTAAATGTTTAAATTGCAATATTCCTATAATTCCTATGTCAATTTTAGTTGCATGTAAAAATGGACATGTGGATGACTTCCCGTGGGAAGAATGGGTTCACATGGGTAAAGAAAAAATTTGTGACCATCCACATTTGAAAATTATGGCTAATTCTGGAACACTTGGACTTGAAAGCTTGAAGGTTGAATGTACAACTTGTGGTACAATAAAATCTTTAAAGGGCGCATTTAAGCATGATATTCTAAAAAGGTTAAAAAATAAAGATGGGAGTGAATTTCAATGCAGCTGTAGGATGCCGTGGAAAAGTAAAAATAAAGATAAAAGTGAAAGTTGTGGGGAAACCCCACAAGCTATTTTGAGAAATGCATCTAGCCTTTATTTTGCAAAGATAGAAAGTTCTCTAGTAATACCTCCTTATTCAGACAGGTTGAATGTTGCAATTGAAAATTCCCACCAATTTGAAAGCTTTTTAAATATTAAAAATAAAAAGGAAGAGAAAGGGAAGCTCAAAGAATTTTTAGATGACAATTTGGAAGACTATATAGACCTTATAGCTGAAGAAATAAACTATGATGATAAAGAAGCGGTAAAAAAGATAATTGATAGAAAGCTAAATGGTGATGTTGAAATAGATAATACCAGTAGAAACACTTATAGGTATGAAGAATATGAGGTGCTCCTGGGAAACGTAGGAAAATCCTTATTTGATGACTATGATTTTAAAACGGAAATAAAGGAAATAAAAGATTATAATATGCCAGAGCTTTCTAATGTCACGCTAGTAAAGAAACTTAAGGAAGTTAGGGCTTTAGTTGGACATACAAGGATAAAACCACCAGAGCAGTATATTATGGGAGTAGATAATAATTTGGGTGAGGCCAAGTTGGTGAATATAAAAGAATATACGGACAAATGGTATCCTGCCTATGAAGTAAGGGGAGAAGGTATATTTATAGAATTAAATTCAGATCTTATAGATAAATGGGTAGGTGGTAACAGTCATATTATAAAAAATATTGAGAAGTTAGATTTAAGATATAATAAAGAAAAATCTATTGAATTAAAGAGAAAAATAACTCCTAAATTTGTATTGTTACATACATTTTCACATATTTTGATAAGGGAACTTAGTTTTGAATGTGGATATTCATCTACGTCTATAAGGGAAAGAATTTATTGCGATTTGCCCGGTGAAGAAAATAAAATGAATGGTATATTAATATATACGGCCGATGCAGATTCAGAAGGAAGTTTGGGTGGCTTAGTTAAGCAGGGGAATCCAGAATTCCTACCACGTATCATAAAAAATGCAATAAATAGGGCAAAGTGGTGTTCTGCAGATCCGGTGTGCATAAACAGTGACGGACAGGGAAGGGACAGTTTAAATTTAGCTGCATGTCATAATTGTGTGCTGTTGCCAGAAACTAGCTGTGAAGAGTTCAATGTTTTATTGGATAGGGCGACTTTAGTGGGGAACCTTGAAAATAAGAAAATTGGATTTTTTAGTAGATATATTTAGAGTGAAAATAATAATTTTAATGGACTGTAAACTAATTTTTACTATATAAATATAGGGTTTGAAAGTTAGATTATAGTCTATTTTACATTTGCTAATATATTCTATGTTTGGTAAATATAAATTAACTAAAAGGCAAATACTAAATAGTGAATAGAATATCAAAGTAATATCCTTTTTTAATAAATGTATATTGTGTATTTTATCATAAGTTAATTATAAAGAGCTAAATTGCTTTATTGAAATTAAACTGAACATTTACTAATAACCATTGGTATGTTAATATATTTTCATAACATATTGGAGGGAATATAATGGAACATTTGATGATAGATAAGAAAAAAGTTCGCTATAGGATGAAGCAAAGAAATATAAGGTCTCAAAATGAGTTGGCAAAAATAATGGGAATAACTAAAAATGAACTCTCTCTGATATTATCTGACAAATTTGACCCGGTTAAAAAAAATATTAACCTTTTGTGTAGCATACTAGATGTAAAATTTAGTGACATAATAAGAGATAACGTGCAGGAAGAAATGGACTTATATAGATGCATTAAAGGATGGAAAGTTGCGGGACATGGAGAAGAATACCTTGATGTACAACATAATATTATAATGCCTGAAAGAGAGTATAATGTTTTGGAATTGTTTGCAGGTGCCGGTGGCCTGGCACTTGGACTCGAAGAAGCTGGATTTAATGCAGTAGGATTAGTTGAGATAGATAAATATTGTTGTGAGACTCTAAAAGGTAATAAGCCAAATTGGAATGTTATTGATGAGGATGTAATTACAGTTGCAAATAATGGTATACGAAATTATATAGGTGATGCCGAAGTGGATTTATTATCTGGGGGATACCCATGTCAGTCTTTTAGCTATGCCGGAAAGAAAATGGGTTTAGATGATACACGTGGGACTATGTTCTATTATTATGCTGAAATATTGAAACAGGTAAGGCCTAAAATGTTTCTAGCTGAAAATGTTAAAGGGCTTGTTAGTCACGATGGTGGGAAAACCTTAAAAACTATGTTAAATGTGTTTGGTGAAATTGGTTATAACGTGGAGTATAAAGTGTTAAATGCTGTAAATTATGGGGTGGCTCAAAAAAGACAGAGAGTTGTTATTATAGGTGTAAGAAATGATCTAACAAACGTAAAATTTAAATATCCCAAAATTTTTGATTTTATACCAACACTTAGGGATGCACTTAGAGATGTGCCTCCATCTGAAGGTATTGAATATTCACAAAAAAAGAAAAAGGTGCTTAGTATGGTGCCTCCTGGAGAGTATTGGAGGAGTCTACCAGATGAGGTAGCTAGAGATTATATGGGAAAAAGCTATTTCTCTGGAGGTGGCAGGACTGGAATGGCAAGGAGGATAAGTTGGGATGAACCCTGCCTGACTTTGACATGTTCGCCTGCACAAAAGCAAACGGAGAGGTGTCACCCTGACGAAGTTAGGCCGTTTACAGTTAGGGAATATGCTAGGATACAAAGTTTTCCAGATACCTGGAACTTTTCGGGCTCTGTAGGTCAAAAATATAAACAGATAGGTAATGCAGTTCCGGTTAATTTTGCGAAAGCTATTGGATTGTGTATAGTAAATGCACTAAATATGTTGTACTAAAATAGTTAAAATTTTTACCATATATGATATAATATAAGAAATTGTTACATATAGTTTGGGGGAGTTATTTTGGAAGGGTATGAAAAACAGGAAATTTTACAAAAATCTAAAGTGTTCTTTAAAAATGTAATAGGGAAAAATCACATAAAAAATACCAAAAAGTTAGTAAAATTGAAAGAGTTTAAAGTAAATCCTTTTTTAATAACGTATTTAGCTAATTATTTAACTGGAAACAATAAGCCTGAAAGCATGGCTAAGGCACTTATATATCCGAGGGTTTTAGGTACATCTATAAATACTTCTTTTGGAACTAAAATACAGGAATTTTGTCATGAAGTATTAGAAGGATTTGCATCAACTACTTCTGGAATAGATATAGAGTTTATAGATTCTATAGATAATAGAAAAAAATATTGCCAGATAAAAGCTGGTCCAGATACTATAAATAAAGATGACGTTGAAACTATAGTAGGTCATTTTAAAGGTGTAAAGAATCTTGCGAGGACAAATGGGTTAAAATTGCAATATGATGATTTAATTGTAGGTGTACTCTATGGTAACAAAGGACAGCTTAATGCAAATTATAAAAAAATTGATAGGGAACACCAATATCCCGTAATAGTTGGACAAGACTTTTGGCATCGCCTTACTGGAGATGAAAAGTTTTATGTAGATCTAATAAATGCTTTTGGACAGGTGGCAATAGAGGCAGATTCAACCAAACTATTGAAAGATACAATAAATGCTTTGGCAGAGGATATAAAAAATAGTGAAGAATTTGGCCACTTATTCAAATAGATATTTTTGTACAAGTTTAAAATTATTAAATAAAAACTTCCCAAAAGGATCTATAACCTGGGAAGTTTTTATATGATTTTTGTTGAAATATAGATATTTTGGTATTAAATTGGTGGATTCCATTTGTATTTTTTAATTCTAGATTTAACATTCCAAACTTGAGCGTGTTTTGGGTACCAGCCATGGCCACTTACACTTTTAACGTAGTAAAGCTTTTTACTCTTTATAATATTTAAATTGTTATAAGTAAACTATAAAGTAAACATGGTAAAACTTTACTTTATAATAGTTAATAAATTATTCTAGTGGGGTAAACATTATTGGAACAATTAATAGAAACATATGAGGCAATTGATATATTTAAATATCTAATATATAAGTGGTATCTGAAAAATGGTCGAAAGTTTTTATGGAGGGAAACAGATAATCCATATTTTATATTAATGTCTGAGATGATGCTGCAGAGGACAACTGCCCAACATGTTAGGGGAGTGTATGGGAAGTTTATAAGTAAATATCCTTCGTTGATTTCCCTTTCAAAAGCAGATCTTGAATATGTAGAAAGCATTTTAAAGCCACTAGGGTTAAAATATAGGTGTAAATTACTTATAAAAGCAGCAAACTTTATTATAGATAATTATGGTGGGGTAATACCAGATAACAAAGATGGATTACTTTCGATTCCCGGAGTGGGCGACTATGTAGCTGGTATGGTAATGAACTGTGCTTTCCATAAACGTGAATATGTAGTAGATACTAATATAACTAGAATTTTTAATAGGGTGCTAGATTTAAACATGAAGGGTGATATTTGCAAGAATAAGGAAATTATAAAGTATGCGTCCGTTTATTTTGATGTTGATAATTCTAGAGAATATGCCTATTCAATAATAGATTTTGGGGCGGCAATATGTAAAAATATGAACCCGCTATGTAATGGATGTCCTATAAATAAATATGGAATATGTTTATTTAACAGCTAATAAAAATTTAAAGCTGCTAAGAGATATGGGAGGTAGAAAATTTGTCTAGGTATGTAGACAAGTTTACAGAAGAGGAAAAGCTGAGGGTGATGAAAGCATATTTAGTTGATGGGTTAAGTCATAGAAAAATTCAGTCTCAAATATTAGGGTTACCCGCACCCGATAATGGTGGTGGATATGTTGCAATGGACATTCTTCATTACTTTAATATCAAAGGTGATAAAAAAGGAATTCTTGCAACTAAGGATATAGACTCTTTAATTAAAAATGCAACAGGAGATTATTGTATGGCCCTAAAAAAAATGAAAGCTTACTCTGAAGAAGAGAGTAAAGCTAAAAATATAATTAAGGGATTAAATACTGATAACATAGATAATACTGAAATAGAAGTATCAACTAAGCAAAGGGTTGGCCAGGATAAATTACGAGAGTATATTCTTGATATATATGGACATAAGTGTGCTTTGTGTGACATCGATAAAGATGATTTGCTAATTTGTAGCCATATTATACCCTGGAGGATTGACGAGAGAAATCGTTTGAACCCCAGGAACGCAATATGTTTGTGTGCCCAACATGATAAGTTATTTGATAAAGGATACTTTTCTTTAGATGAAAATTATAATATTAAATTTGGAGCAAAGGCTGATTATAAAATTAGAAATTTATTAAGAGGTGTAAAATTTAGAGAACCTTTAGAAAATTCACCTGATAGAGAGCTGTTAAAAATTCATTTCAAATCATATTGTAAATAGATTTTTCAATTTAAAAAATGTTAAATTGTATATATAGCAGCCCTAAGTTAGAAGATATATTATGAAGCTGTGGACATGCTTTAACTCTTCCCGCACTCAGAATTAAAGAATATCCACAGCAATTAATTTTAATGGGATGCTCCGCCCCAAAACCCAGGAAGCAATCCTTAGAAGTCCTATAATAGGCTCCTTTCAGTCGCATGGAAGCTTTGGACTAGCTATTATTTTTCACTACGTTCAAAAAAATAGCTAGTCCAAAGGTAAATATAATATTCTACTCAGTAAGCCACATCATAATAAAATATATTCTGTTCTTGTAATAAAATATGTAATACCAATTTTATAAATCATGAAAGTATGATGTGTAAAAATAAATTTAAATTTATTAAAATGGCTTAAATTAGATATAATCCATAACTACATATAGTCATTAGTTATAAAAGTAAAATAAATTAAACTGTAACATAAGTATAATTGGTATAGTGTATAGT
>DAIMMR010000610.1:0-1985 GCA_036720575.1 Clostridium sp. | reverse complement strand
AAAATGAAAAATATAAAATAAAATATCTAAAAAAGCCATATCCTAAATGGCAAAAACAGTGGACTAGTGCGGAAGAAAATATGCTTAGATATTCGCCACATCTTAGTTCCAAAGAGCTTTCAGACATTATAAAAAGAACAGCAGGTAGTATTAGGGTGCATAAGTGTATAATGCGGAAACGAGGGACATTATGAGGATAAAAATAGACTTTTATGTAAATGAAAATTTTAAATTCAATAAGAATCTTAATGAGGCTATGACAGCATTTATATATAGATGTATAAGCCTGTCAGACAAAAGATATGGTGCGATGTTACATGATAAGGGATATAGACAATGCGGATATAAGAAATTTGTATACCATGTTTATTCATTATCCCAAAACGGTAGTTGTGTAAAAGATACTTTAAATAGAGGGATGGCAACATTAATTTTATCATCTGCATTAGATAAAACAATAATACATTTTACCAGAGGACTTATAAGAATAGGCAAGGTACAGTTATTGAGCCATACCTTTGATATAATATCTATAAAAAATATAGATGAACCCAAATATACAAATTCGATGATGGCAAAAATAAAAAGCCCAATATTTTTGCAAGATGTAAACCATAGATATTTAAAACCTGGCAATATGGAAGATAAGTTAGTAAATAATTTGCTTGAAAAGTATTATTCCATGTATGAGAAATTTCCTGAAAACATGGAGTTAAAAATAAAGTTTATGAGTTATATAAGACAGTATGTCAAATACAAGCGGAATGTATACAAAGGATATATAGGCATAATTGCTATGCAAGGGAGCAGAGAATTAATTAAAATGGCATATCAAAGTGGCTTAGGGAGCAAGAACGGCATAGGATTTGGGTTAATAGAAAAAGTTTAGGGTGTTGATAATAATGAAACCAGTATATATAAGTATTAAATGTAATAGATGTAGTAGAGAATTTGTACTTCTAGTAGAACAGCAGGAGAGATTTAATGGAGAACTTAGATGCCCTTATTGTTCTAGCTCTAAATTACACACAGAGAAGGCTACTGACAATTTAAAGGAATGTATGGGCGAGAGGGTATATAAGAGAGTTAAAGGAGCCTTGAGGGAGGTTAGATAAGTGAGTAATTCAACTATATACATAAATGGGCAGCCTAGAGGTAATGAGGCAGATATTACTACGGAAGATGGCACTATGGATTTCAAAACAAAAACAGAAAAAATATATAATAAAAATATTAATGAAATAAATATAGAAATTAATAAGATGCTTAAAGAGGAATTAGATAATATGGCTAAATATATACCGTTAGATAAAAATACAAGAATACGGTTAGTTCCAGTAACAATAGATTATCTAACAGATAGAGTTAAAAGACAAATAGAACATAGACTAATCATTGAAAATTTATATCCAGAAGAAATGAAGGAGGAAGCGTTAAGTAAGCTTCCAAAATATATATTAGCATGTTAATTAAATATCATAGGGAGTAAATATGAAATATGAAGTTTTGAATTATAAAGAGAATAAAGTAGATCTTGTACGTATAGGTGGGGCCGAGCAACTTATAACATCAATTGAGTTTAATTTAAAAGTAACGCAGAATGGAAAGACCGTAATAATACCATACAATATACAAATGCCTAGGGGATTTATTTTGACTACTGATTTATGGGATTTAATAGAAAAAGAAGCTAAAAAGATAGCCAAATTAATTAAATAATAAGAGCACCTTAGAGAGCCTATATTATAGATGTAAAAGTCTATAATATAGGCTCTATTTTTATGTAAAGGAGTTGAAGATATGAAGATAAGATGTACTAAATGTGGTAAGCTTTTAGGGAAGATAGATGGTACAGCAGATGCGGAAATAAAATGCCCTAGATGTGGCAAGCTGAATAAATGTAGCATAAAGCCTACTGATATAGATAGAGAAGATGTTGAGGAACTTATGAAGGCTAGAAGTTACAAGAGAGTTAACGGAGCACT
>DAIMMR010000609.1:0-1988 GCA_036720575.1 Clostridium sp. | reverse complement strand
ATTTGTTTTTCACCCCATGCTATCACCCCATATAACCAGTATTAGTATTCTCGAAAACTCCCAAGGTACTGAAGTTTCTACATTAATTTTTCTATAGAAATCAGCTTCACCCCAGAGTTTTTTCAAGTTTTATATTGTACGAATAGCTTATATAATTTAAGATATTCGTAGTATTATTAAGCTAATTTAATGTAGCACTATAAATTAAGGCTTGACAGTTAGTAGAAATTTCCAAAATGAAATATGGGCATTATTTACATTATTTCATTTACAAGGAGTGATTTTTATGCTAACTGTTAAATTTTCTCACACCAAATATCAAAAATTTGCTGAATCATTTTTGAATAGGTTTTTCATTCAAACCAATCAACAAATTACTTTACTAAATCGTAGTTCACTTATAACTAAAATGTGGTCTACCGACCTTACTGGAATTGTACCTTTAATGAAAAATACTTACTCTAAATCTAATCAAGGTGTCCCACCAAAAGATGCGGTAGCATTACTTAGATCCTTACTTATTATGCTATATACCAATGAAACTAGCATATCATCATGGGTAAAAACCCTGCAGTCAGAACCTTTCTATGCAATTTTATCAGGATTTATTCCTGCATGCTATTCAGCTTCTAAAGCCGAAGGCATTTATGCAGATTCAATACCTGGTGTTGGTACTTTTTATGATTTTATGGATAGGCTGATTCGCAAGGATAAAATTCTTTACAAATCCAAACTGCGCAAAGCTAAACGTAAACCCCGTAAAAAACAAAAGAAAAATCAAAAGATGAATAATTCCAAACCTGGTGTAGTTGAACGTTTAGTCAAAAGAGTCATAAAATATGATAATTCTAGGCTTCCTGACAGCATTGAATCAACATTAAATACCATACTTAAAGAGCTATTTGTATTACCTTCTTTAAAAATGGGTATTCTTGGTGACCCTTCAAAACTAAACATTGCTGGTGATGGTACTTGTATGCCTACACAGGCTTCGCCTTACGGGAAAAAAGTATGCAATTGCAAATTAAAGCCCGGTGAAAGATGCGACTGCTTTCGCAAGTTTCATGACCCCACTGCAACTTGGGGCTGGGATAGTTTTAATGAGCAATATTTCTATGGACATACCTTCCATGGTTTTACTGCTTGTGATAGCTTTTACAGCCTACCTATCCATATTAAACTTGTTAGTGCTGCACGTCATGATTCTGTAACTGGCGTTTATGCACTTAAAGAACTTGTTGATTTATATCCTGAAATTAAATTTTATTCTGCAGCCTTTGATTCTGCCTATGATACTAATGCTTTTTATCTTTTATGCGAGCATTATGGAATCAAACCTATTATTGATTTAAATTCTCGTTCATCAAAAATTTCATCTAATAATGAATTTGTGAAACTTGATGAAGATGGTATTCCACATGGCTTATTTTGTGGGCATCAACTTCGTAATTGGGGAATTGTTTCTAAAGAATTTAGACACAAATGGTTATTTCCTGTTCAATGCAAAAATTGTGATAAATGCCCAATGAAAAGCAATCAAACTTATTACACAAAAACTTTGGATAATCCTAGGTATTTTACTCCTATATTAAGAGGCTCTAAACAATGGAAGGTTCTTTATAAAAGGCGCTCTACCACTGAAAGATGTTGGGATAGAATAAATAACGATTTCCATGCTGAAGATGCCATTGTTTATTCTGCTGAACGCAGAATAATAAGAGTATTTCTAGGAGCATTTAATTGTTTTATAGATGCTTGGGCTTCGGAAAAACCAGTATCAATTTCTGATATTTTCCCATGTCTAAATAACATTGCTGCATAATTCAAAGCTATATTAAATTTAATAACCAGCCTACGGCTTTTTAAAATTGTGTGTCTAAAAGCCTTTTTGTCATACAGTAAATTAAATTCATAATGTTTTTCTATCCAAATAAGCACTTTTATTACAACCTCTGGTAATTGTTAATTATTGTTTTTCGAATACACTA
>DAIMMR010000608.1:0-1993 GCA_036720575.1 Clostridium sp. | reverse complement strand
TGAATTCCAAATATTCCCCAAGGTACATTTAATCCAATCCACCTTGTGCCAAAACCTCCACTCCATTTCCCCATACTAGTAACTTTCCATGTACCTACTGGAGAAGGCGTTTCTGACTTACCACTAGCTATAGTATATTTTTTTAAAATTATATTTTTCTCTGTATCTATCAAATAAAGTCTTTCTTCACTAATATCTATTAATAAAGAAATTTTTTTATTTGAATTAATTTTTGAAACTGATTTTACAGGATATTCATTTATATTAAATATAAAAATAATTACGACTACAAAAAGAATTTTCTCTATAAACCTTTTTCTTTTCAATATATTGCACCTCGTATTATATAGAAGTAGTATTTATTTAAGTCTCTCTCCAGAGACTGATACTATATCTCATGGCCATTCTTTACCTTTTCTATAGGTTAGGCTATGCTGTAGATTAGTTTTTTTCACCTATCACTTGATGGTTTAAGTGAGGCTCTAACCACAGTCTCTTTGCTCACTTGTTAATCAGTTAGATACCGCATGACGGTTTATTTAGAACGAGGTTACAATCGCAGAGAGCACCAGATGAAATAAATTCTCCAATTCTGTCTATCCCCGGAATCAATTATCGCATGGGTGCCATGATTATTGCTGAAATCGGCGACATTGAACGTTTTGATTCTCCTGACAAGATACTTGCATACTCCGGATTATCGCCCTCGACCTATCAATCAGGTCAGCTTGATGGAGCTTATTCTCACATGGAGAAACGTAGTTCCAGATATTTACGCTATGCCTTGTTCAATGCTACAAAATTTGTTTGTCACTGGGATCCAACTTTCCAAGAATATCTAGTAAAGAAACGATCCGAAGGCAAGCACTATAATGTTGCAATATCCCATACAGCTAAAAAACTCGTACGCGTAATTTATCATCTTCAAAAAACTGGGCAGCTTTACATTAAAGCAGTTTAACTTTCCCTTAAAACATCTTCTTTTTTGAGCACTTATAAAGGTGTTCTATTTATCATGCAGTTTTCAGAGTACAAATAACTCTGACAGAATTCTTTATCTATCTAAAATACATTTCTGCACTTTACTCAAAAACATTCATTTTAGACTTGACTTTTAATAGTTAGTCTCTCTTTGTATGATATCCTTTCAGCTCTTTTGTCAAAAATTGATTATTTATATATTCTTGATAAAGAAGGCAAATTGAAATTTCTGTTTCATCAAATTTGTATTTGATATAATAAAGCAGATTTCTTCTATAAACATAATTAATTTCAACAACATAAAGAACTTTAGTAACATCTGATGAATCTTAAAAAGCACTATTAGTCATAACTCCTTGACTAATTAATTCTTGAACTCCAGGCAAAGCATTAACTCCAACATAGGTATTGTTGGAGTGTTATCTCTTTTATTATAATTGCATTCTTAAAACATTTTAATAACATCTATAGGCATATGATCGTTGTAAGCAAATATCATTTCAATTTTATTACCTTACTGTAAAAATTTTACTGTGTGTTGTAACTAAATTTACTAAAAATAGATCTACACCTTTTCCTTTAATTAGTGCATCAATGCTTGCATTTCATATTTATCCTCCATATAATAATTCAACTCATATATAATTCTAAAATTTACATTGATAATAATTTTATTATATATTGTAATAAGAAAGCTTATACTAGGTATTTAATACCAAATGTAGTGGTATATTAAAGTTGTGTTGTGCTTTTCGATACAGAACCCCCTGATGCTGGCTTCTGCTGCATTGTTATCCACAGGAACATTACCATCGTCAAGAAAAACTTTCAAATATTTCTCAATGTAGATATATTATTAGGAAGAACGCTTATTGAACTCTTCTATATTTTTTTGAGAAGGAGTCTAACCGTGAACTACCACCACTTATAGAAGCGGATGGCTTCTTAGTCAATATTCCTAACGGAACAAGTTTACCTAAGCTCTAAAGGTCGAACCAACCTCAGTGTATTA
>DAIMMR010000607.1:751-1995 GCA_036720575.1 Clostridium sp. | reverse complement strand
AAAATAATAAATATGGAAAATACAATCAACAACACAAAATAAAGTTTATAATATTTAAAATTTTTCTCAACATGTTTTAACATATAACTTATCCTCTGATCCATCTTATATTTTAATATGAACTATATTCAATTTACTATCTTGAATTAAAAGCTTACTTTATATATTTTAACCTAATACAAAATACTTATTTGTAAAAATTATTTTAACTAGGGTGTGTCTGAAAACTAAATATTGCGAAAGAACCGAGTTTTAGGTAAAATAAGATAAAAAACTTGGAGGGTGCAAATATGTCACAGAAGCGTTATGAAATATCAGATGAACAATGGGATCAAATAAAAAACTTAATTCCAATAGCAAAAACAGGACGACCTCCAAAAGACAACCGACTTATATTTAATGCCATACTATGGATTGCAAGAAGTGGTGCAGCATGGCGTGATTTACCAGAACGCTTCGGTTCATGGAAAACTGTATACAGTCGTTTTTGTAAGTGGCGTAACGATGGTACTTTATTAACAATTTTTAAAGAGTTAACCTCAGATGCAGATTATGAAAATTTAAGCATTGATTCAACATGTATAAAAGCCCACCAGCACAGTGCTGGTGCTAAAAAGGGGCTGTAAACAGCGAAACAAAACAGCATATTGGACTGAGTCGCGGCGGACATACAACAAAAATTCATGCAGTTGTTGATGGACTTGGCAATCCAATCCATTTTCAATTATCATCTGGCAATCTACACGACAGTACACAGGCCGTAGATGTTCTTTCCAACGTTGATATAGAAGGCAGCAATATCCTGGCAGATAAGGCATATGGCACAAATGAAATTAGAGAATATATTACTTCAAAGAAATCCTCATATACTATTCCACCAAAATCAAATGTAAGAGAACCATGGAATTGTGACTGGTGGCTGTACAAGGAACGTCATTTAGTTGAATGTTTCTTTAACAAAATCAAACATTTTAGAAGAATTGCAACTCGTTATGACAAGCTTGCTGATTCTTTCCTTGCTTTTGTTTATATTGCTGCTATTTTTATTTTATCTAAGTAATTTATTGTTGCATTGTTTTCAGACACACTCTAGTATAAAAAATATTATTAGGGAAGAAAACAAATACTGTATAAATAATTTTTCGTCTGATTTCGCTTAAATTTATTTTATTTAATATTTTATAAATTAACATATAATTTATAAGTATCAAAGTTATATTAAAAATTTTAGCCACAATTAAATT
>DAIMMR010000607.1:0-741 GCA_036720575.1 Clostridium sp. | reverse complement strand
ACATCCAATGAAATAGAAGAGCTTAAGATTACTATAAATAATTTAAAAAGTCTTAATACTGCACAAGGTGATGATTGGAAAAATATCTTACATAAAAATGTACTTGATTTAGAAAAACTAAAAAATAAGATACCTAAAAATAACATTACTCATATAAACTCAATAAATTCTAAGATAGATATGGATAAATATTATATTAATCATGACATTAATCCTAATGATTATAATTATACATTTAATGCTACAAAATATATATCTGAAATTTTTTCATTTTTAAATATGTTATTTTTATCATTAATAGTGGTTTTAGGTTGTTCCGATATAGTTTCTGGTGAAAATAATCCACCAACAATAAAAGTATTGCTTACAAAACCAATTTCTAGGGGAAAAATCTTGTTTTCAAAATTTATTGCGTCTATAATATCTATAGTATTATCATTACTTATTTGTGAATTTTTATCTTTTGTAATTATTGCACTAATTGTTCTAGTTGGGATTTTTCGCATATTATACCAATGTGGCAATTCATTGTTGAAGTTTTGCTGCTTCAAATTTTATTCATTATAGCATGTGCATCTTTATCAACTTTAATATCTGTTTTTTTTAAGAGCAGTGCAGTATCCATATCCGTTAATTTTGTAGTTGTAACAATATTAACATTTACTAATTTCTTGATGCTTACAAATTCAGGAAATACACCCCAATCCAGTTTCATGCTAAAAATATTGCCATTTTTATTCA
>DAIMMR010000606.1:0-1996 GCA_036720575.1 Clostridium sp. | reverse complement strand
CTAATGGATATTTATTATTAAGACATCATATGTGTAAAATGGCGTGTTTTAAATCACACATACAATTGTTTTTTAAAGATTATTATGGTGATAAATATGAAACTGCTAAAGTGAAAGATATGTGGGGAAATGAGCATTATGTTAAAGATATTAAAGTTATAACAACAGATAACGCTATGAAATGGACAAAATTTCCACAGATTGATTACGATTATTGGTGTAATAAAGTTAATGAAAATGGAAATTTATTTGGGATAGTTAAGACTGCACATAAAAGCAAATTAGGTGATGTTCAAAAAATGAGTTACCAAATGATTAATTCATTGGATTTAGGTATCATGGATAATGTTGTAAAATTAAGTAAAGAATACATAGAAAGCTTAAAGAGTGATAATAAAGTATTTTTGGAATATTTAAAGGATAATAGTAATTTCTCAAATGATTATGAAGTTTTAGTGGCTTTATGTGAACAAAATTGGGATTTTACAAGAAGTGAATATTTTAGAGATAGAAAAAGAAAGATAATAGAAGTGTATGTTAATAAATTTAGAACAGGTAAAGTTATTCAAAATGCAGATAATTTGGTGATAGTAGGCTCTCCTTATGCTATGTTGCTATATTCTATTGGGAATGATGTAGAAGAAGATGATACGTTTAAGCAAGAAAATGGAACAATACAATGTTTTACAACAAAATTTAAGAAAGACGAATATTTAGCAAGCTTTAGAAATCCTTTTAATAGTAAAAACAATATGGGATATTTACATAATATATATAACGAAAAAATAATTAAATATTTTGATTTTTCAGATGAAATAATTGCTATAAATATGATAGGTACAGACTTTCAAGATAGGAATAATTCATCAGACCAAGATTCAGATAGCATATATACTACGAATCAAACAGATATTGTAAATTATGCAAAACATTGTTATTTGAATTATCCGACTATTGTAAATAATATACCTCAAGAAAAAAAGACTTATGATAACACACTTTTAAATTATGCTAAGATAGATAATATATTGGCTTCAGCACAATTAGCAATAGGGGAAGCAAGTAATTTAGCACAATTAGCATTAACTTATCAATATAATTTTAAAGATAATAAATATAATGATTATGTTTGTATATTATCTGTTTTAGCACAAGTGGCTATTGATAATGCTAAAAGAAAATATGATATTGATTTGAATAAAGAAATCAAAAGAATAAAAAAAGATATGAATATAAAAGAGAACGGTTATCCTTTATTTTGGAGTTATATTAAAGAAAATTTTAGTGGTAAAATAAATGAAAAACTAAATTGCCCTATGAATTATTTGTGTGAATTGGAATTCGAAGATTCTCGGTCGAATGAAGAAACATTACCAATGGAATATTTTTTCAAGAAATTTGTTTTACAAAAAAATAGGAGAAAATCAAAAAAAGTAGAAAACTTGATTGAGAAATATTCTTTGTTTCAATTTAATACATTGCAAAATTATGAAAAAAATAAAGAAAATGATGACTATTTATTATTGATTAATGATTTTGATAAAATGATAAATGATATTAAAAGTATATATATATCAAGTGAGTATATAGGATTGTTTTCATGGTTAATCAATCGGGCATTTAAAATTAGTTCTGGTGTAAAAGGTAAAATTAATATTATGAATAGTAATACAGAATTTAATAAATCAATATTATTAAAAACTTTATACACTATAAATAGAAATAATTTACTTGAAGTTTTTTCGAATAATATGTAAAAAAACAAGGAAAAACCTGCACAACAAGCAAATTTCAACATCAATAAAACATTGAAATTTCAATACTTACAGTAATTGCCGTTAAATCCATATATGGAAGAGGTATAATCATTGATTATATCACATTAAAATTAAATTAAAAAGAGAAGATAAAAGAGAGGTAATAAAAATATGACAAAACATGAACTTATAAACGAGGTAGCAAAACAACAAGAAATTTCAAAAGTAGAAGCTGAAAA
>DAIMMR010000605.1:0-1999 GCA_036720575.1 Clostridium sp. | reverse complement strand
TCCTGTCTTTGGTATCAGACATTAAAAAATGGTGCTAGTTTGTAAAGATAGCTAAGGCTGTTGCTTCAACGCACCAGCCTTTAAAGTATCTGGAAATATAAATTATAGTTTATAATTGAGCATTGATTTTATTTGTGTCTCCGTCAAAAAATAATTCGTCAACGGGAGCTCAAATTTTTCAGACAGATCATTGATAAAACCTGAGTTAGTCGTTGTATTGATATACTTGCTCTCTGCTTTTACGGCTTTGAAATCCCGTATAAATTTGAAAATTTCTGAACTGGAGTATTTATTATCAAGAACATTGAATTGAAATATTCTTTCTAGAAGTACAGCGAGATAACAAATAAGAAAATGACCCTTAATGCTATTTTCTTTTTGAACAAATGCAGGACGTGCATCAAGATCAGATTTCATAATTCTAAAAGATTCCTCTATTCTCCAGAGATTATGGTAAGTGCTATATATATCTTGGTCAGTCATTTTAATCTCAGATGTTACAATAAGGTTATAACCTGCAAACCTTAAATCTTTATCTATGGCTTTTTGATTGATACTCACATTAGCTTTTTTTCCTTTACCATCAGTAAAATTCACGTATTTTCCGGATTCGCCATAATCTTTTTTCTTTGCCTGAGATAAGGTTAGTGATTTAGCTTTTTCGACCATTCTGTTAATCTCATATCTTTTTTTTGCAGCAAGAGTAGGATTATATGTAAGGAGCCTTTTTTCAGTAAGACTGACAGTAACTTTTTTTCCATCATGTTCCACGGTATATGGAAACTCATCTATACATGATTTGTAGTAGTATAACACTTTATCAGTCTTGTCTTTCATCTCCTTAAAGTCCTGATCAAGCAGAACCCATTCTTTTTCCTTTTCAGAAAGCCCCTTGACAGATTTCGAAAACAAATATCCGTCACCGTTTGCCTTTGAAAAAGCGATGTTTTCGGCACAGTTAAGCCCTTTATCTGCCACATGTATAGTCCTCCCGGTAATGTTGTTTTGTTTTTTTAGATGATTAACTACATCTCTAAGAACTGGTTTTTCAGATTCATTACCTGGGTACATCTTCATCCCAATGGGTATCTGATGACTATCTAACAGAAGACCAAGTCCTACAATAGGAGCCTTTTTGTTTTCCTTACTCGGCCCCCTTCTTCTAAAATCATCTTCTCTATCAATTTCAAAATAGAAGTTTGTACAGTCAAAATAGGTCTTTGAAGTATCAACGCCGTAGACATTTTTTACTTGTACGGTAAATAACTCTACGAATTTTGTGTAGTTGGTGCCAAGAAAACATAACCCGTCAAGAAGTTGATCATAGGAATAATTATAAGAATGATAAAGATAAGGTAATACCTCGTGAAAAGTTCTGTTCTTACTGCATGGATTAACACTTCTGGCATATACAAGGGAAGAGAGTAGGTCATAAAGATCATACTCGAAATTATTAGTAAGCTTAAAATAGTCGACAAATTTTTTGATCTTCAGCTTATCCATGATACTTTTCAAAGGAAAATAACCAAGATATAGATTAGGTGATTTGTCCGATATTTTTCTAACACCAGCTTCATTTTTAGCTTTATTAAGAGCATCAACTTTTTTTTGGAAATAAGCAATGGGATCCGCAATACCATTTTTTATATTGGTCTCAATTGATCCTAAAGATTCATAGGACTTATGCGCAGTACCCTTCTTATCATGGTTATAGAAACTCTCATAGATAGCAAGATAAGTTCTGTTTTTGTGTTTGGTTTGTTTGAGAAAATAAGCCATAGACACCTCCTTGTAAACTAGCACCATTAGCACCATTATTATATCACATAGAAAATAATTTTGCAACTTTTTTTAACATAAAAAAAGCCTTATTTTAAAGGCATTACACGAATTTTATATCAAATTTACTCCTAAAGATTCATGGTGCTAGCTTCTAAAGACGGGTATGTTGACAGGTAATAAAACATAAGATAAGATGGTTATAGATTACAAAATAATT
>DAIMMR010000604.1:0-1999 GCA_036720575.1 Clostridium sp. | reverse complement strand
CCTATTGTATTTCTTATGATAAAATAGAAAAATCTTTAGATAGTTTTGATAAACTGGCAAAGAAATATCTCTAGTATAGAGTTCCTAAGCAAAAAATCGACTTATACTCTGGATATTTTTTACAAACTTCAGCTCGTTAAATATTTTGATAAGTCTAAGCAAAAAATTCTAGAAAATCTAAGGACTTTTGAAAACTCGTACCTCAAACAATTCAAAAGTTCTAAGATTTTAAGAATTTTTTCCAAGACTTATATACAAAATATTTAAAAGAGCTTCATTATTGTAAAAATATGCCTACGTATAAGTCAATTTTTAAGTTAGAAAATCTACATATAGATAGTTAGCTCTATAATTAAGCTTATCCAAATTGCCAGTTTGATTTAAATGATAAAGTTATAAATTCAACTAAGATTTGTAATTAGCAATTTTGAGTAATTATAGATTTAGCTTTAAACTTTACGATCCATAAATCGTTAACTCTAGAACTTAGCCCTTCTAAATTGCTAATTGGGTTTTAAATTTTGTCATCCACATTGAGATATTCTAGCTTGAAATTTCAACTTATACCTGGAAATAATGCTGACAAAATTGAAGCACACTTAAAAACTTTTTTTATAAGTCTTAGTGAGGTATTTTAGAAAATCTTAGAAGCTTATATATGTCTGAGGTACGAGTTTATATAAGCTCCTTTAGATTTTCAAAATACTGAACTTTAGACCTATAAAAAGTTTTTAGTATGATGAAATTTGTCAGCATATGAACTGGTATAAGTTAACTTTCAATCTAGAAACTCTAATATGTGAATACAAGTTTCCCAACTCTTAAAGCAATGGGTTTTGACCAGAGCCAACTATTTGTAGTGGAATCATCAAAATAATAAATAGCCCCTTTTGTTGGATCAGAACCATACAGCGCTTCTAAAGCAGCTTTTTTGGAACTATCAGAAGCAGGTTTGTTTATCCATCCGTTTAATACTGGAGTAAATTGATAATATCCATTAGATACTTGGTATATTACACCTTTTATTGTAGATGGAAACTGAGAACTTTGAACTCTATTTATAACCGCAGCAGCTACAGCTACTTTAGCTGTGTAAGGTTCACTTTCTGCTTCAGCAGTTACAAGCCTTGCAAGCAAATCTACCTCACTATCTGTACAGAAAATTATATATTTTGGAGAGGTTGTCCCCTTAAAAACATAACCTGAAGGAATGTTTAATACTTGTCTAGGGTAAATATAACTGCTTACATTACTATTGGCAGCAATTAAAGTGTCAACAGATATGCCAAATTTTTTTGCTATCAAGTAAAGTGTGTCAGAGGCTTGTACAGTATAGGTCTTTGAATTAACATATAGAGCCTGTCCTGGATATATGCTATTTCCACTTAAGACATTATCATTAATAATGGTAGTTGCATTTGTTTTAAATAATACTCCTATTTTAAATAGGGAGTCACCAGGTTTTACAGTGTAACTGGCTGCATGTACTTGAGTAAAAGATAATGCACACAGAAATGCGGCAAATAACATTGTCCTGATTTTTTTAAAATTCATAAATATTGATCCCCCTTAATTTTGCCTGCGAGGTTAGTTGACGGGTTCGGGATTGGGATACCCCTACTTTTTAGTAAAAAAGATTCACCCCAAAAATAATTATCCCCCGTATCTCATTCCTGAGATTTAGGCTTGTCTATGTCTGCTATTCTAACAGTATTTCCAGAGTATATCCATATTAAATAGATGGGGCAATTGACATAAACTGTCAATTGCCCACTTTCAACTACTTTAAAACATAACTCAGCTTTTGTAGTTTAAAAAACTTGCGAAGTAAACTTTTAGTGGAGAGTTGAGAGTGTAAAATTGAGAGTTAATGTGGATTTTTTTCCGTTACACTACAAAAAATCTTTGATGGCTCGTTTCGCTAAAGCGAAACATTGCTGGTTCATATAAACAGAGTTCTTGGCATCAGATGGAGTTTTGACTCCACCTGATGCTTATT
>DAIMMR010000062.1:8737-14336 GCA_036720575.1 Clostridium sp. | reverse complement strand
TTACAATATTTGTATCTTTTCTAATAGGTAACGCAGGCAGCAAACCTTCTAATGTGGTTTCAAAATTTCAAAAAGCGGTTGCATCCAGTAATAAAGGACAGTTAGTCGATATTCTTTATTGCAGTGATAATAGATTGAAAATAGATGAAAAGAGTGTAGCGCCTTTAATTAATTATTTTAAGGACAATCCTTCTTATTTAAATAAAGTCGTAAGTCAATTAAATAATGAAGTAGCTAGATCTGACGGAAATTTAAATTCTAATTCCAAAGGTAAATTTGATATAGTTTATGCAGGAAAAAAGTATTTGTTTTTCAAGGATTATAAGATAGGAATAAAGCCATCATTTATATCAGTAAAAACGGGAATAAAGGATGTGCAATTTTCTTTAAACAGTACTCAAATAGCAAAAAGTGATTCAAAGGATTTTTCCAAGCAGCTCGGCCCTTTTATTCCCGGGAAATATAAACTTAATGCAGATTACAAAAACAGTTATGAATCTTTAAATGAATCCCGAGATATAGATTTTATGAATTCAAACGAAGATAGTGAAAATATAGAAGTATTTAAAGATGCTTCTTATGTCAATATAAATAGTGATTATCCAGATGCAGAAGTATTTTTAAATAATAAGGACACTGGAGTTAAAGCAAAGGATGCTAGTAATTTTGGACCCCTGGCTGCCAATTCAGTTGTATACGGTGTTGCAACTGTAAGTAGTCAAAAGCTGAGGAGTAGCGACTATATTCTGAAAAAGGATGATGATTATATAAAACTTGACTTCTCTCAATCTCAAACTAGTATGCAAATTGATCAGTATAGAATGCGTAATTTGATATATTGGTACACCTATTATTTTACACAAGCTGTAAATACCGGTGATTTTGAGGATGTTGAGGATTATCTGTATCCTGGAAGCCAACTTTATAATGCACAGAAAAGTTATGTGGCAACTACTTATGAAAAAGGCATAAAAGAAGATATCAAATCTTTTAATGTAATCTCATACAACTTAAGTGATGATAAAAGATCTGGAACTGTAAGTACAGAAGAGGTTTATAATATATATCAAAGTGACAGTACTACTCCTAGCACTAAGACTTTTCACTATACTTATACGTTTAAGTACAATGAGCAATTTTCTGGATATCAGCTTTCAGATATAAATTAAGGTGCCTGTCACCGAGAGGGAACATTAATGTCCCATTCGGGTGACAGACACCAAAAGAAGATATTGCTAAATGTTTTTCCTTAATTTACGATAATATAAGTATAAAAAATTATTGGAGGTATAAATATGGATATAGCAGCGCTATCAGTGGCAATGAGCCAATCGAGTGCACAGCAGTCAGCTGGTATAGCACTTACAAAAATTGCTATGGATGCAGGAGAACAAAAGGCAGCTGGTATGACAGAAATGTTGAGCAATTCTGCAGTAGATCCTAATTTAGGTAGTCATCTAGATGCAATGGCATAACCCCAGGGGTGTAAAAAATGGTAATGAATCAAAAAGAGCAATTAAGGCAAGAACTGGAGGAAGAGCTTCAGTGGGTAAAGTATAGGCAGCAAATGCTCTATATTATGGAGAAAAAGCTTCTGAAAATGAGAAAAATAGCAGAACAAGCTAAACAGGATAATATTGACGAAAAATACTTAAAAGTTTTAAATGATAAAATAAATGATTTGGCAGCACAGGTTAGGGCTTTAGATGAAGAAAGTAGAAAAATGTAAAGGTGCCTGGCACTGAGTGGGATACTACCGTTCCCGCTCAGTGCCAGGCACCTTTGCATTAAAGTAATCTATAAAATACACGAAAAATAAATAATGGGATTACAGGATAACTATCACAAAAGTGATCTATGAAGCCAATTAATGTGATAGGTAAATTATAAAAATAATATATAGGGGGGAAGTATATATATGATAAATGGGATTTCATCTAATAGAAGTATACAGACAATGACTCAAAATAAAAATGATACATCAGAGCAGGAAATAAAATCACTTGAGAATCAAAAAGATGCACTTCAAAAGCAAATAGACAATATAAAAAATGGAAGTGGAGATGCTAATACTAAACAGCAGTTAATAAAACCTATTCAAGAGCAGATACAGGAAATTGAGGCTGAAATTCAACAAAAACAAGTGGATAGTGTTGACAGCAAAAATGATCATTCTGATGGCAAAAGTACGAAAAATACTAATTCTAATAGAGTTAACACTCAAAGTAACAGTGAATATTCTAATGAGGACTTATTGCTTGATGCATCAAAAATATATAAACAAATTAAAACTGTTAATTCTGTGAGAAGTGGGTTAATAGGCAAAGCTAATGAATTAAATTCAGATGCAGATATGGATGAGGCACTAGGAAATTATAAAAGTGCTGAAATTAACAGATCTAATGCTAGCCAAAATAAAGGACGTGCAGTTGGTTTAGAATCTAAAGTGGGAAAATTAAATGAAGATATGAATAAAGATATGAAAAGTGAAATGGGAAAAACAAAAGATGTAGATGGTCATGTTCAGGAAAGCACTAAAACTAATGATAAACAAAATGTACTTAAAGACAAAAATTTAAAGGAATATGATAAAAATGTCGGTGAGGACAGTAAAGAGGATAAAGATAAGTCCATAAATGTATTTGCGTAATTTTAGATTTCTGTAATAGCTAAATATCTTTCTATAATTTGTAAGAAATTATATACTGATTTTATGGTGAAACTTGCTATTATTTCTTATTAGGTGCCTGGCACCATGCGGGACAAAAAATGATCCATCAAGGTGCCAGGCACCAAAAAGTAACATAGGAGGAAAGAGTGTGATTATAAAAAGAAAAAATGTATTTGTTTTTATATTAGCAATTGTGCTTGCGTCTACATTATCGTATAAAGCTAATGCTTCTGTTCCAACTACCAAGAGACTGGCAGGAACAGACAGATATCAAACATCTTTAAAGGTGGCACAGGATGGTTGGTCATCTTCATATTATGCTATCTTAGCATCGGGAGAAGATTATCCAGATGCCTTGAGTTCAGTGCCTTTATCAAAGAAATATGATGCACCTATACTGTTAACCCACAAAACTTATGTGGATAGTTACATACTTGATGAGCTCAAAAGTCTTAATATGGGAAAAGTATTCATAATAGGGGGAACAGGTTCTATTAGCGATAATGTTGTAAATCAATTGACAGCATTGGGAATACAGACAGAGAGAATAGGCGGTGCAGATAGATATGATACTTCAGTAAAAATTGCTCAAAAGTTTGGAAAAGTAGATACTCTTACTGTAGCTACAGGACAGGATTATGCTGATGCCATATCTATAGGACCAGCAGCTGCAGCTATGGGAGTTCCAGTGATTTTAGTACCTAAAAATATTATGCCGGATGGAACGAAAAATTACATACAAAAACTAAATACCACAATAAATTCAGATTACAGTAACCTGCAAAAAGGACAAACTGCTAACAGCAGTAATCAGGGACAATTTAGAAATATGAAAATTTTTGTGGTAGGTGATAACAGCATAGTAAGTGATAATGTGGTGAGAGAATTTGAAAATACATTTAAAGATGACGTTACTGATCAGCAGTTCGGAAATGTAGAGAGAATAACTGGTCCAGATAAATATGAAAGAAATATAAATATAATAGCTAGATTCCTTGAAAAATCTACAGGTACTACTAAACATTATAATAATGATAGTGACGACAGTAGAGATGACGACTATACAAAAACTCAATATTCTACTAAAAATGATTTGTTTAATATGAATAATTTATATATTGCTTCAGGAGATGGTTTTGCAGATGCCTTAGCTGGTGCAGCCGAAGCAGCTAAAAATAAGGCACCAGTTATACTTTCAGGTGCATCTAATTCAAGGATTATAAAGGATTTTATTTTAACTAAAATACCTAACTATAATGTAGACAGTCCTACACCTGAATATCTTACAGCTTTAGGAGGACAAACAGTATTGCCGGATTCCAGATTAAATGATATCTTCTGGGATGCATTTGGTGATAAAAATGTAAGTAATGGGAATTCTTCTATAACTAGTTTTAGTATTAAAGACAAGAAGCTTGAAAAACTTATAAGGGAAAAGATTGGAATGCCTACTGGAACCCTTAATTATTCCGATTTAAAAAATATTACGTCTTTAGATTTGAGCGATCAGGGTATAACAGATATTTCTGGCCTTGAAAATTGCACAGGTTTGCAAAGTCTGGATTTAAGTTATAATCAAATAACAAAAGTGAATCCCCTTTTAAAATTGGATAATCTTAAAGACCTCAATTTAAGCCACAATAAAATATCAGATGTTTCATATTTATCCAATCTTACAAGTTTGAATGAATTAAATCTAAGTGATAATGATATAAGTAATCTTGGTGAATCAAGAAAAAATACAAAAGATAATGATGACACAGATTATGGTGAAGTAAGCGACAGTGTTTTTAAATATATGACAGAGCTAACTTCTTTAGATCTGAGTAATTCTAGTGCAGATAAAAGTTATAGTTATAGAAATTCAATAAGCAGCTCAGATTTAGATGATTTAAAATATCTAACAAAGCTTACTTCTTTGAACTTAAAAGGAACGGGTGTAGGAAGTCTTACTAATTTAGAAAAGCTTACAAGCTTGACCACTTTAAACTTAAATAATACGAGCATAAGCAGTTTGGATTCTTTGAAAAAGCTTATAAATTTAACTTATTTGGATTTAAGCAATGATGAGAGTATAGATGGAGATGACTTAAAGCCACTGCAAAATCTAACTGGATTAAAATATTTGAATCTAGCTAATGATAAAATTGACAAGCTAACTTACTTAAGTGGACTTACAAATTTGACAACGCTGTATCTTGAAGATAATCCGATAAAGGACTATACTCCAATACTGGATTATAAAAATTCTCTTTATTACAGGGATTTTGATATAAGTTCTCTGAGTAATAAGGATATAACATACTCTAAAGACGATAACATAAATACTCAGATAAAAGAAGATATAGATGCCCTTGCAAGTTCCTATAATTATGATAATTATAATAAACTTAGATTCAGGGTGATATATCGTCCTTATGATTCAGGTTCCTATAATGATATTCTTGCCAGGCTTAAAGAGGAAAAAGACTGGCTAAATGAAAGGATAACCTTGGGAGACCTATCTACCTCAGAACTAAAAAGTGTAAATGATGATCTTTCTAGTGTTGAAAATGAAATAGCAGATATAAGTAAAAAGGATACTATGAATGCAAAAGTGGCAGATATTTACAATCAGCTTTCATCATCTTATGAGGCAAATAATATGGAAAAGATAATAAACAAAATCAACTATATCTATGCAGATTATAGATATGATTATTATAGAACTTTGGAAGATAGAAATACAAAGGATATACAGAATATAGAAGCACAAATTCAAGCAGCTGGACTTCAAAGCACAGGTTACAGTACAAGCAATACTATTGACAAACTTCAAAATATGCTTACGCAAAAACAAAAAGACAAGAATTTTGCTTCAGAAAAAATAATTATGTATGATAACTATAGAAATTTCTTTAATGCAGTTAATTCGGTACTTGAAGAAAA
>DAIMMR010000062.1:0-8637 GCA_036720575.1 Clostridium sp. | reverse complement strand
TGGTAAATGGAGAAAATTATCCTGATGCTCTTTCAGCAGCCCCTCTTGCAAAAAAGTATAATGCCCCTATACTTTTAACAGGTACACAAGTGTTAAATCCCTATACATCTTCAGAACTTACTAGATTAAATGTAAAAAACGTGTTTATAGTAGGTGGAAAATATGTAGTGTCCCAAAGTATAGAGGATGCACTGAAAGCTAAGGGAATAAAGGTTACTAGAATTTCTGGTATAGATAGATATAATACGGCTATTCAGGTTGCAGGAAAGGTTGGCAACCCAGGTGAAGTGGCCTTAGTAAATGGAAATGACTTTAAAGATGGTATGACCATAGCATCAATAGCAGCTTTAAAAGGGATGCCTATAATATTGACAGATGGAGGATATATGCCTACTTCTGTAAAAAAATATTTGGGAAATGGATCTAAATTTAAGCAGATATATGTATTGGGAGATCAAAACACTATAAGTGACAGCGTGATAAGTGGATTATCCAATGCAAAAAGAGTGGGAACAGGTAACGCCTATGGCAAAAATGTAAGCATAATAGATGCTTTTCAAAATGAAATAGATACAAGCACTTTATATATAGCTTCTGCTAGAGGTTTTGCAGATTCTCTAAGTGCTTCAGCAATGGCTCCCCAGACATCATCACCGGTATTGTTTGTGGACAGTCCTATGGATGAAGCTACATCAAATTTCTTGAAAACCCATATAGTGAATAACTTAAAAGTATTAGGAGGTACAGGTTCCATAAGTTATGATATGGAGAATGCTGCTAAAAGCCTGCCGCTGCAGGTAGGTACTACGGATAACATAACTGATACCATATGGCAGGGTGAGGCGTATACTCCAAGGGCGACTATGATTATAACGGCAACAGATGGAACTAAAAAGGAAGCAGCTGTGGATTGGAATTTAACTAAAATAAATACTACAAAGCCTGGTATTTATACTTTTTCGGGAAAGTTAAAGGGAACTGACAAAACAGTATATACAACTCTTACAGTAAAACCTATTCCGTATAAGATTGCTGATTTAACTGAAACTGCTAAAAGTAGATCAAGCTTTACTTTGCGAACTACTATTCAGGCCCAGATGACAGATGGTACTACAACTCAGGTGCCTGTTACCTGGGACTATGGAACCCAGACTGGAAATAAGCCAGGAGTTTATGTCTTTTATGGTACAGTAGATAAATACAGTAAAAAGGTCAAACTTACATTGACAGTAAGTGACAGTGGAAATACTACAAAAACTATAGTAAAAATAAATAATATAAAGAAAACCGTAACTACTCAAGCTGGTTTTACACTGCAAACTACAGTACCAGCTATAATGAGTGACGGTTCAACTCAAAATGTAGCTGTAACCTGGGGACCTCAACAAAAATATCCTGGCGTTAAAGGGGTATACACTTATGAAGGAACTGTAAGTGGATATAGTGGAAAAGTAGGTTATATGCTTATAGTTACAGGAGAGGGTGGAAAAGATCCTAAAGATCCTAATTACCCTGATAATCCTAATCCACCTGATAATAATACAACTGATTTAGGAGAATTAGATGCTATTATGCAGGGAGATTCTTATCCAAGTACAGTTAAAGACCCAACTACAGGAAAACAAGTACCAGTAACCTGGACAGATGCTGTTAGTATTGATTCTAATTTTGTGGATAGCGATTATATAGATGATTGTAGGGTAGCCAAATTTACGTTAGATGGTACTATAAGTGGTAATAGAACAGTTAAGGCAACTATAGGGGTAATTCCAAAAATAATTAATCTTAATGTTGATGGAAAGACTGGCAATATACCAGCTTTAGTTATAAACATTAAGAGAAGTGATTACCCACATGGAGTTAATATGAGTGAGTTGTCTACTAGAATAAATGTAGTTATAAATGGATCAGATGGAAATAAAGAAGCAAAACATGTACATGTTCTTCTTTGGAATCCACCAGTTATAGATATAAGTGATGGAAATACCTATTATGTAAAAGCAACTATAGAACATTATAGTTCACCTGTTATGGTTACAATAAAGGTTACTGATTGATAAGGAAGAACAGGATTTCTGTTCTTTCTTGTAAATTGCATTATAGATTATTAAAGTGTAAGCTAAAAATTTTTAAAATAAAAGATAACAATAAACTTTTAAAATTCATTATTATCAATAAATTTATACAAAAAGGGAGGTTATTTAATGAAAAAAACTAAGATGCTGGTCATAACTGCATCTATAGTATTAGGACTTGGCACAGCAGTAGAAGCAAAGTTACCCTCTAATGCTATAGTAGTTGGAAATAATGTTTATGATGTAGGATACTTAATGAGCAATATTTCGAAAATAAATGACGAGATAATGAATAATTTGGGTTATATATTTTATGTTGATAACAATAATGTTACAAAAGATATATTCACTGGGTCGACTATCGGTGATCCTCAACTAGTAAATAAAGTTGGAAATACATTGAATTATTATACTTCAAATGGAGCAGTTGAAAAATTGGTGGCTGATTCAAATAATGAATTTGATCCAAATGGAGGAACAATTATAGGTGATATGTCAGCTATAATAAATATAAATTATAAAAGGCTTACTGTTGGAACCCAAACTTTGTATGCATATACTGTAAAAGTAAATACAGTTTCAGGATTGCAAGATGCTGCTTATTTTAGCTTGGATACAAGCTCTACTGTTCCCTTAAGTGAAGTTAACACATATATAGGAGGGGCTCTGGTTGGTGCACCTAGATTGACTATATATGACACAGCTCGAAATGATATAGCTAGCGGTCCAGTAACAGGAGTAGCCCTTAATAATGATACCGGCAATCTTAACGTAACTGTATCTTTGCATTATAATGGAGCTCATCTACCTGAAACGGGTAATGGAAATTCTACTGTCAATTTGGATAATACTGGTTTCTCGGCTGTAGATTCAAGTAATGAGTGGATGTATTATGTTAATACTGCTGATAGAAACAAACTTTATAAAAAGAGTATAGGTGGGGTAGATGATTCACCTATAAGTGATGATAGAGTAGGATATATAAATATATTAGGAGATTGGATATATTATATTAACTATAGTGATGGATCAAAGATTTATAAAGTAAGAACGAATGGTGCTCAAAAGCAAAAAGTGTCTGATGATATGGCTTCTTGCTTAAACATATTGTCTGGTAAAATTTATTATATCAATCATAGTGACAGATCTAGAATATATGTAATAGATTCTCAAGGAAATAGGCAGTTTTGTAGTGATTCAGCTAATTTCTTAAGCGCAGGAACTAATAATTTCTTGTATTATGTAAATACATTGGATGGAAACAAACTATATAAATATCTTTTAACTAATGATACTAAAGGCCCTGTTAGCGATGTCTCTGTTCAATTTTTAAATGTTATAAATGATAATTCTGTGTTGTATACTGGTAAAAATGGACAACTGTATACATCCAGTGGTTCCTATTATGCTAATCAAAATGGTTTGATAGCTGTTACCAATGTCCCTACAGGAAAGGGAAATAATGCTGTTCTAAAAGCTTTAAATGATAGATTGACTGTTATATGTGCCGAAGATGATAATAATATTTACTATAAGAGCTATGTTGATGGAGGAAAATTATACAAACTGGATAAAAAGTCAGGAAATGGGTATAGGGTTGTAAATGATTCTGTGGACTATGTCAATATTATTGGAGATTACATCTATTATATGAAAGGAGGAAAGTTATATTATATTCCTAAAAATTCGGATGGTACAACTAAAGGTAATGCAGTAACAAAACCTAAATCCACTTTAAAAATAAGCAGCATAGGAACGATAAATCCTATTCGAACAGACGATATAAGTAAAATTAATTTTCCAGATACAGTTCCTGTAACAATGAGTGATGGAACAACGGTGGATCTTATTGTTAATTGGAATAAAACAATACCTAAGCCGTCAAAAGGTGTATATACTTTTACAGGTACAATTTTGGGATATGGAAGTAAGGTTACACTCCAGGTAACTTTAGATTCGGGTGTTATAGATATAGCTAATGTTTCAGTCATAAATGGAGTGGGAAGCAAGGATACAGTTACAGTAACAAAATTAAATCAGGGTGACGTTATAAATGTATATACAGGGTATTCAGATATTAAGCCAGTTAAATCAGCTACAGCTGGAGCTAACGGTACAGCTGTTCTTACAGGGTTTAATTTGAATCCAAATGGAGATTATTTATATATTACTATAACAAAGCAAGGTAAAGCAGAAGGTGAGAAAACAGCATATCTTTATGGACCAGAAACTCCAGTAAATTTTGCTGTAGATGCTGCGAATGGAAAAATTACAGGATTAAAATCAGGAATGCAGTATAAGGTATTTTTAGAAATACTAGATAAAAATGGGAATCTACCAGATACTCCAGATCCTACAAAACAGATAGGAGGCATAATAACGGCAGGGTCTGATGGAAGTTTATCTGTTCCACAATTAAGTACTATGACAGACTTAAAGCAATTGAGAATAATTGCAACTAATTCAAAAGATAGTGCTTCATCTTCAGCTGTAGAAGTAGGAAAACCTACATTAGATGGAGTGGCAGTAGATTTAGCTAACAGCAGAATTACAGGAACTACTGTAGATATGGAATATAGTTATGCGTATGATAAAGTCAATAATCCAAACGCAGCTGATTGGACTCCTTGCTCGGCAGTAAGTACTCCTGTATCAATGACGAGGTCACTGCAAGTTTCTGTAAGGAAAAAGGCCAATGGACCTTACCTTCAAAGTGACATTGCATCCTATGGATTGTTCTCAGCACCAGTAGTTACAGGAATTACAGATGGAGGAACTTATTCGATTGGCAGCGATTTAACTGCAGCTTGGCCGGCTGATGTAAATGACAGTAATGGAACGATAACCTATAAGGCAGCACTTTATAATTTAACGGATAATACTAGTAATACTAATATCACAAATGTTACGGGTAATACTTACAGTAGTAATTTAATAGAATTAGACAGCGATGGAAAGACTACTGATAGTAAAAGTATTATAAAAACAGGAGATATAACTGGAACTGGAAAGAACTATAAACTTGTAGTAACTGCGACTAAAGTAACTCCGAGTGGTTTAATAGGACAATCTCAAACAACTATAAATTTTGCCGTTACTGCTGGAAAACCTCAGACTGTAGATATAAGCATGTTTGAAACTCCAGGAACAATGAAATTAACATCTAATAAACGTCCAAAGGATGCGTTAGCGTCTGATTGGATACCGGTAAATCCAACAACTGATGCTTTGACTTACTATAGTGCAACACCTAGGTGGTATGATTATCCAAGTACATCCAGTACTGCGGTAATTCAAAGACTTGATTTGGAATCAATTGATAATAGGGATTTATCACAGGTAGATTTAACTTCAATGGCTAATAAAAGTTGGAATTTAGCAGCTAAGGTTTCCTTTGCACCTAATACCCCTATTACACAGGATGGATATTATAAATTGACAGTAACCTCTGTTGCAGATGATAATAAGGCCACTGTAGATACTGTTAAGTACTTTATAGTAGATACTGGCAGAGATGCAGTTCTACCAACTATAACAGGAGTAGAGGATAATGGTACCTACAGCAGTGGTATAAAACCTGGAATTACAATAGCTGATGATACTAACAATAAAGAAAGTATAACTATACCAACACTTATCCGTGATGGTTATGTAACTCCACTTGTGGATAATAGTGGCAATGTCATAAAACCAACATCACCTGGTATATCTCATACAAGTGGGGATATAACATTAAAAGGCAATTATCAATTGGATTTGAATACTGTTAATGTTGTAAATGGAAAGAAAGCTCATAAGACTTATAATTTCTATGTAGATAATACAGCTGCAGTATCACCAGATGTGGATGCATCTAAAATTTCAACGCCAGATAATAATACTGTAGAAATAAGTGATAATATACCATACGGTTCTACAATCAAGGTATATAGTTCTTCAGGAAGTTTATTAGGTTCACAACCTAATTATGGAGTACCTGGATCGGTATCAGTAAATATACCTGGAGGAATACCAACTAACGAGACTAGCATTTATGTAACAAGGACTGATATTGGAAAACAAGAAAGTAATAGAACGCAATATAATTTGAAATTGTCACCAAGTATAAAATCAATTTCACCAACAGTATTTAATGAAGTGGATGATACTGGTAAGATATCAGGAATGGTGAATGGAACTAAGACAAGTACCATAGCTGTAGAGATACAAAATGGAACAGTAAATGATGGTATAGGAAATTCAAATGTAACAGCAGCAAATTTACCATCAGGATTAAAGTATAATGTAATGAAATTAGATGCAACTCATGTGGGAATAACCTTTACAGATGATCCAGCAAGTTATAGTGATGTTAAAAATAGTGTAAGCAACTTAACATTTACTATAAATTCAGGATTAAAGGATACAAAAGGAAAAGATTTTGGTAACCCTGTTACAACACAAGATATTACTATAAACTTTAATAGTACAACAAAGGCTGTAGATGGAACTACTATAAAGGCTAATGATGTTGGAAATAATGGAAATGGCAGTGACTTGAAAGTTACGTTTAATAAATCGGATGATGAAACATCAGATTCAAGTACGAACAAGGTAGGATCTTATAGAGTTATTGTGGTGAAGAATACAAAATCACTTGATAATGTGGCAGCAGCAAATGCAGTGGCATCAGGAAATTATACATCTGTTACACCAACAGGACAAAACTTAGCAGTAACATTAAGTGCTTCAGCTAAAGATAGTGATGGAGATGCAATTACGAATGGATCGTATAAAGTTTATGTATTAACTGTAGCAGATGGAACAAACGCTAACTTAAATGCATTATCAGGACCAGCAAGTGTTACTCTTAATAATGCACAAATAGCGCCAACAGTAACCAGTGCTGTAACAGTAGATGCAACTCATATAGCATTGACAATGAGTAGTGCGTTGACAGGAACATCAGCGGATAAAAATGCATTTAGTATAACTGGATTATCACCAACAAACCCATCTGTAACAGGAGTTACTGTAATAGGAACAACGGTAACGTTGACGTTAAATAGTCCAATTACAAGTGCAGACATACCAAAGGTAAGTTACACTGCATCAGGAACAAATGATTTGACAAATGGGACAAAAGTTGCTAATTTTAGCAATCAAGCAGTGACAAATAATCTTGTACCAACAGTAGTAAATGCACAGACAACTGGTACAAATCAGATAGAATTAACAATGAGTAGTGCGTTAAGTGGCATGAATGGGAACACGGCAGCATTTACAATAAATGGAGCAAATACAAATAGCCCAAGTATAACAGGAGTAATAATATCGGGAACAAAAGTAACAATAACTCTAGACAAAGCGATTGCACATGGGGAAACAATAACTCTTACTTATGCACAAAAAGGTACAAATGATTTAACAAATGGAACTACAAAAGTTGCAAACTTTATAAGTTATCCAGTAGCCAATAATAATTAGCAACTTAGAAACTATACTAACTTTAAAGGGTATGTAAATGTAAAATAACAAGAGGAGGAAGGCGTACCTTTCTCCTCAAATACTATAAATAATTTTAGTTGAAAGTTGACAATGCACAATTGACAGTAAATGAAGATTTTTCTCCGAAAAAATCTTAAATTTTAGATTTTCAGCAGCGTTAGCGGAAGAAAATCATCCATAACTATCCACTATCAATTGTAAGCTTTCAACTATTAAAGGAGGGGGTAACTAAATTGATAAAAAGAGTGAAAAAGTTTAGTATAATAGTATTAACTATGCTTATATTTTTAGCTTTCAGTGGCTCTGGAGTTCTAGCTGCCGATGATGGCATTGTAAATTTAGGAACTAGAACAATAACCGATGTAAATAAAACATGGACAATAACTTTTAATAAACCAATAGATTTTACTTCTGTGACTGGTAACATAGAAATTAAAGATATTACTTCAGATAAAAGCCTTTCAATAACTCCTGTGCAGGGTGATAATAAAGCTGTTGTTAAAGTAGCTGCTCCATCAGGAGGTTATACACTAGGTCATAATTATCAAATTAGTATAAATAAAAATATAAAGTTAGCCAGCGGTGGCTTATTAGCAAGAGCTGTTACACTTAATTTTATAGTTGCATCAAAGGATAATAATGCACACACTATATCTGCCAGCGTCATTGTATCACCAATTTTTAGTGCTTTTAAACAAATAACTATAATTTCTACGAATATTCCAGGTGCGGCAAAATACAAAGTAGAAGGAAGCAATAAGTTATTTGATATAGGTAAAACTATGGTTTCAATAATAGGAGCAAATACTACTAAAGTATATATATATGATTCTAACGGAAATGTACTTGGAACAGCTAGTATGGACGTTTCGACTACAAAGAATAACATAAGTTTAAATTTTCAGCAGCAGTAACGGAAGAAAGTCATCATTATTTGAACTTTGATATTTGAATTTTAAACTTTTTAAATTTTGCAGTATTGAATTTTTAAATTACTAATTTCAGTTGTAAAAATTTATGCATTGAACAATCACAGTAAATATGTTAAAATTTTCTTACTAAAATAAATTGAGAT
>DAIMMR010000603.1:0-2002 GCA_036720575.1 Clostridium sp. | reverse complement strand
TTTCATCATCTTTTTTATTAGATTTCTCTAATTCTTCTTTATAGTACATTTTAAACCCCTCTATAATGTCCTCTACATCTAAATTTGATAAATAAAATTCATTCATAATAAAATCCTCCTTGAAATTTAATATATGTCTATTATACCATTAAATACATTGTATTTCAATATATTTGATTATTAAATGCTATTACATCAAATTATATAATCTATTCTTTTATTTATTTCATTATTCTTCTATTTACTATTTATATTATTATTAATTTTGTTATTAAAAAACTCACACTTCTCCAATTACTCATTATTTATTTCTTCTTTCCCTTAAAGTAATTCGCTTATTATTCTCTTAACCCTAGTCATACCAACGGTTATAGCGATTTTCTATTGGTGGTTATGTTTACGTTTTTTATTATATTTTTTATATTTTTCTAATTGCATTTCTTTAGCACACTTTTTGCAGTATTTTTTCTTCCCTCTCTTCTTAATATATTTTCTACACTTATCACATTGAACAATTGTATCATCTCCATTATATGATAAATATTGTAAACCCAATTCTCTAAAATCATTAATTTGTATTTCTACATCTTTATCTTCATATTCTTCTTCTATTATTAATGGTTTATAAGCAGCATTATTTGATATATCTATTAAATCATTATTATATAACCAAATTACTAATTCTTCTCTATTTTCTTAACATTTTCTTTTTGACGTTGTTTCCTATACTTACACACGTATATCAATTTTAAAGTCATATTCTTTTCAAGTAATGTAATTATATTATCAGATACAACAATGCTCTTATAATCGCTCTATGGCTTATATATCAGTATTGTAGCACTCATATAAGTAAAAATTCTATATATTTCTCTTTTTCTTCCTATTTTTATTCTTTCTTCTTCCTTTTCCCCATATTATATTTAAATTGCTTTTTTACATCTTCTTTATTTACTGTATATAAATACTCCATGGCATCATCTAAAGTATAAAATCCTTTAAATACAGCAGGATAACCATATACTAATTCTTTACACTCTTCCCATGTTGTAACTATCTTATCTGTTACGCCTTTCCCTTCTTTTATAGCATAATATTTCTTTTTTTTCTTTTTATTCTGCTTATTTATTTTTTTCTCTAATTTTTTTTCATACTCCTCTGTTAAATCTATTCCATTTATTATTATTCTATTTTTCATTTCATTCAAACCTTTCTAAATAATAATATTTATAATATATACTTAATACTATTATCTACAGGCTACCGCCTAAAATCAACTTGAACTTTGATTTAATATATGACAGAACAGGTTGAACCAGAGCAGGAGCAAGACGCAGTTGTTCCCTTACATCAGACAAAATTGTCTGACATAAGAAAACAACTGCTTAAATTGACAGAACAGTATATCACCGTCGCTATCGCTATCTCACACCCTATTTGTTGCGTATTTACTACCTATCGGCTTTCTACAGTATGGTTCTATCCTACTGCTGTAATCTGCCTATAGTTCCCGATACCTTAGTATCCTAGAACGACCCACTCCTGACCTTTAAGTTGTCACCACTCTCGCACCTGTACGTCTAAAAATAGGGACTAGACTATTTGTACAGAGGTTCATTTTCCCGCAGTGGCTGAACTAACCTGACCTCTTTTTAAAGTGGTTAAGGGCTGTCCACTATATACCATATAGAGTGGTATACGACCTTGGAGCATATTCACAATTAAATAAACTATCAATTAAAATAATTCACTTAATTCTGAATACTTAAAAAAGTGTATAAGAAATAAACCTTGCAAAAACCAATTTTTTGAAATATAATAATAGTATCGTAATTTTATATTTCGTTGATAGGTTTTTGTAGATCTATCATGAATATTAAGTTGTAACCACTCTTTTATAAGGGTGGTTATTTCCTTATATAATCGACTCTATACATCTAATTGCCTTTACTTTACCTGTTGCTTTAATAATTTTTAACATTTGTTATTATCCTCTCAATTT
>DAIMMR010000602.1:0-2008 GCA_036720575.1 Clostridium sp. | reverse complement strand
TAATGAAAATATAAGCAATTGGGATAGAAAAAGACTTGCTAGGGCTATAGGATACGTACCGCAAGCGCACACTACTCCGTTTCCATTTACAGTTGAGGATGTTGTTGTCATGGGAAGGACTTCTCATCTGGGGACGATGGGTTCTCCTAGTCATATGGATATAGAAATTGCTCGAAAAAATATAAAAATGCTTGGAATAAATTATCTAAAGAATAAAATCTATACCGAGATAAGTGGAGGAGAGAGACAGATGGTACTTATAGCAAGAGCACTTACCCAGGAGCCGGATATACTTATTATGGATGAACCAACTTCTAATTTGGATTTTGGAAATCAGGTAAGGGTACTGAGACAAATTTCAGATCTTGCTAAAAAAGGTCTAGCAATCATAATGACTTCTCACTTTCCTGACCATGCATTTTTATGTTCTACAAAAGTAGCTCTTTTACAAAAAAACAATAAATTCAGTATAGGAAGTGCAGATGATATTGTTAAAGAAGAAAATCTCAGGGAAGCTTATGGGGTAAATGTAAAAATTGTAACCACTATTTCTGATGATGGAGATGAAATCAAGTCATGTGTCCCATTATTGAAAAATTAATTTGTGCTATTAAAGGCAGTATATCGCTGTCTATAATATAAAAATAATTATATTAAGGATGTGAAATCATGATAAAAAGTAAGAAAAGCATAAAAAATTTAGTTATAGTTATGCTTTCTGCAATTATATTGTTGGCTGGATGTGGACAAAGTAGTACAAGTTCTAATAGTAGCTTAACTAATCAGAAAAATAAAGAAAGGGTAGTTACAGATTCAACTGGTGCAAAGGTAACTATTCCTAATAAGGTTAATAGAATAGCTGAGGCATGGCCAGCCCATGATGAAATAACAACTATGTTAAGTGAAAGAGGTAAAATAGTTGCGACTAGCTCTACTCCAAAATCGGTGCCATGGCTTTATAAAGTAAGCTCTAGTATGAAGAATGCTCAAACTATATTTACAAATACTACTGTAAACACAGAAGGTCTTGAGAAAGCAAAGCCTGATGTATTATTTACATCAAATAATCCTGTTCTATTATCAAAGACTAAAGATCTCGGAATTCCTACAGTACAATTAATATTTCAGAATTATGATGATCTCAAAAAAGTTGTCAATATAACAGCACAGACTTTAGGTGGAAATGCTCAAGCTAAGGCAGATAAATTTAACTCTTATCTAGATACAAGACTTAATTCAGTAAAAAGTGTAACTTCAAAAATACCTGATTCACAGAAGCCAAAAGTATTACATATACAATCTCTTAATCCACTTGTAATAGATGGGAAAGATACTATAGTAGACCAGTGGATACAATATGCTGGAGGCAAAGATGCTGCTGAAATATCCGGAAACAAGAAACCAGCATCTATAGAACAAATACTTAAATGGAATCCTGATGTTATAATAATGGGCAATAACAATAAATTAAGCCAAGTATATAATAATCCTCAATGGAGTCAGATAAATGCAGTTAAAAACAAAAAAGTATATATAAATCCTGCAGGAGCTTTCTTATGGGATAGATATGGTGCAGAGGTGGCTCTACAATTTCAGTGGGCAGCAAAACTTCTTCATCCAAATCAATTTAAAGATCTAGACATGATAAAAGAAACTCAGAATTTCTATAAAGAATTTTTAAACTATAATCTTACTGATGACGAAGCTAATAAGATTTTAAATGCTCAAAGTCCTGGTAAATAGAAATATATATTATATTTAATAGAAGCTATATTAAAAAGATTTACCAGAAATAATTTTAAACATCCAACATATCTAGTTCTTGCAGAATTAGGAAAAGCTATAAAGACCATATTCCTTTGCGAATACTTAAATTCAGAAGCCCTAAGAATAGAGATACATGAAGGATTTAATGTAGTTGAAAATTGGAACTCAGCTAATTCATTCATTTTTTATGGTAAAAGTGGTGAAATATCAACAAATAGAATCGAAGATCAGGAGCTTTCAG
>DAIMMR010000601.1:0-2010 GCA_036720575.1 Clostridium sp. | reverse complement strand
TAAATTCCTAAATTTATCTGGTTTACATAATTAAACCAGTTTATTAGTACATAATGCTGTTTAACCAACATTAACTCTAATTGGATGTAAACCTACACCCAATATTCCATTTGTGAAAGCATTTGGAAATACTTTCTTTATTATTTGATAACTTCCATTTACGTCAGAATTAATCAAAGTATTATTATTACTTTTAAACAATCCTCTACAAATCCTTCTTGATTTATTATAATTGTCTTTTATCGGCAACTCGTTATCAAGAAAACTTGTTCCCGAAGTATATGATTCTTCAGTTTGTATAAATTTAATGCCCATGTTTTCACATTTATATTTTAATTTATTAATAAAATTATAATAAGGTATTTGAACAAATCTTTGTGTAGTCTTACCAATATTGCAATTTTGTTTCCATTCTTGATTATAACCCACAATTATTGTATCGCACCCTATATCTAAACAGTAATCAATAATGTATTTGCTCGCACAATGTAAAAAGTATTCTATTTTATTATTTCTCTTCTGCGTAAGTCTTTCTAATTTATTACTCCAGCTCTTATTATGTCTTTTCTTTAAGTTTGATTTAATTTTAGATACTTCTTTGTTCCAGTATTGATTATACGACTTAATACTTTTGCCATTTATAACGATAGGTAATGCTCCTACGTTATTAGTTAATGTAGCAAAATTATTTAATCCTAAATCAATACCTATTATGTTTGTAGATTCTGTTTTAACTTCTGAAACTTCTGTTTCATAAACAATCTCTAATACATAACAAGAACCTTTTGGCACAATTCTAGTTTGCATATGTTTGCCTTGAACCTTAGTTTTAAATAAATTATTATAAGATTTTAACCTTTTAAATGCAAAATATAAATATTCATCTTTAATTTGACTCTGCAAATTAGTTAATACGCAAACATATCTACCATTTTTGTCTTTGTAAGTAGGAAGCTTTGGTCTACCCAAATATTTACTTGGATATTTAGAATAATCCTTAATAGCTATAAAAAATGATTTCCATACTTTATCAAGCATTTTCAATGTATGTTGAGATGAATTTGATCCTAATGATGTAAATGTTTCATGTTTATTTAATAATTGGGACAAATCATTATATTTAATTATTCTTTCACCTTTTATAAACTTTTGTCTTTGTATATAGTTAGCATAATTATATAGATTTTTTGATTCAAAACATAATTCATCACAAACTCTCCACATTTTGTGAGATTTTTTAATCATATGCCTTTCCACTCTGCTAACTATCATAATTTCACCTTCTTTAAATTTTTATATGCATTGGATATCTCTGCATCGCATTAATACGTATTTTCAAACTATTTTACATAAATAATCTTGTAATATATCAAACACCCAATAATTTAAATCTTCTATATTTTCATTTGTTCTTAAAATTATTAATACTTTATCTGCTATTATGTATGATATAAAATCTTCATTCTCTACTGTATTCGTTGAGTAGAACTTTTCTAAAAACTCATTATAAACCTTGTAGTAAAAATGTTGCTCTGTTATTTCTTCTACCTTTTGTTCGCCATTACTTGTTAATATAAATAAATAATTTTTCATCTTTCATCCTCCAAAATAATATTTGATTTATTTATAGAAGAATGATAAAATTGATTAAGCTTTATGTATAAGAACTCATATCATAAAATTCTGCCAAGAGTTGAATATGGGTTCTTTATTATTTAATTATCTTTTTCTTCACCAACATATTGTTTTATAAAACTTTCTATTAAATTTTGAATAGATGTGTTTTCTTTAATAGTTTTAATTTTCAATTGTTGATGAATTTTATCAGATAATCTGATAACAATTTGCTTAATTTTTATCACCATCCTTACTATCTTGATATTATGATAGCATGATACCAAGAATTTGTCAACTATTATTTTAGAAAATATTTACAATTTTTTCTTTCCACTTTCTAATAAAAAATATCTTTTATCTGTTAAGTTTTACTATACCATAAGCAAATCTAAA
>DAIMMR010000600.1:0-2012 GCA_036720575.1 Clostridium sp. | reverse complement strand
CCATTTACTTGCAATTTCAGAAATTACATCTTTAAAAGGCCTATCATTTCCATTTTCATTGGTAAGCACAATTCCCGCATTTTTCAATGCCGTTACTAATTTCTGGTTCATTTATTCACCTCTTTTAATTTCAGCTTTCATTCATTACTCTTCTTAAATTCAATTTGAATATCATCGTATCCTTGTTTTGCCAAATTCATCCCAAATTTAATTGCTTTAAGATAATCATCAGCGTCAAACAAATCACGTCCAATCATTGCATATTCTGGACAGTTAGAAAGATTACATACGCTAAAGCATTTTCTATCATTTATCTTTACTAATTGGTAAACTGTATCATTATAATTATCTGACACACTATAAACAATTGCTTTAATTTTCATCTAATCACTTCCTTTTACTAAATTACTAAAAAACCAAGCTACAGATAATCATTTTTAACAATGCTATTTAAGACCTCTTTAACACTATAATCCTATCTGTTAGTTCAAAATAAGATATATTTTTCACCGCCTTTCTTCTTGTTTACTTTAATTATAGACTTTTAATTTTACTGTTTCAAGTAAATTAATATTTTATAATATGCTTTTTGAAAAAATTTAATCTGTCAATGTAATTCCATGCCACTTCTTTTTATCACAATATTTCCACTCAATGTTGCCGCAAGAATCTCTAACTTCTACGTTTTCAATATTTTTAAGTTTTAATATCCAGTCTCTATATTTCTGTTTTTCTTCATCTGTAGCGCCACATATCTTTTGCCACATATTTAACGTGTTGTCAATTTGCTCAACAGACCAATCATAATCAGACAAATTCGCAATTCTTATAATTTCTGCATTATTTGCATCCGCTTCTTTTTTCGCTTCCGCATATGTAAAAAACACTTTATCAGATCGAATGCTTGTATGAGTTTCGCAATTCATATAATAAGGATATTTTTTTACTATTTTATATCCTTGTTTTGTTATATCCGTATCAATGTCACCATGAAAAATTGTATCACTTTTTACTAAAAATCCATCTGTGTATGCTTGTTTAATACTTTCTGGACTTGTAATATCAACTTTATATCCTTTATATTTATCTGGCACCACGTAAGTTAGCTGATAAAGTTCTGTATTATATGTCCATCCTTTTGGTAATTTATGATATTTATCATCTTCAAATTTGTCAATAGGAATATCGTTAATACACCTACGTTCAAATACCTCAAGTAAATCAATACATACTGCATCTGAAAACTGTTCATCTACCATACCCCATTTGACATAATATTTTCCCGTATGGTCAAAAGAACACCAATAAACAATATCCCCTGTATTAAAACGTTTTTCAAAGCCTTGTCGCATTTAATACCTTCTTTATAAACAATAAATTATTAAATTTAGCCATTACCTGCAAACTTTCCATAATATTTCTTTCTCATCTTTTCAGCGAAAGTACCCGCTTCATCAACATCATCAAAAGTACCCAAAACTTTATTCTTGCCATCTACCATAAGTTGCACTACAAACTTACCATTAATAACTGCGACATTTCTATAACCTGATTTATTGTTTGAATTCTTACCTTTTCGATGTCTATCATTTTCTTTACAATTTATAACTCTAAGATTACATTTGCGATTATCTAAAGTATTATGATTTATATGATCTATAAACATTCCTTTTGGACAATCTACAATAAGGAAATGCATGTTTTGATTATTGTTATGATAAACACCATTAATTTTTCCTACACAAAATGTTCTTTGTGCATATAAATCTTCCTTACCTCTAATACACCATTTTGCAGTAATGTTTTTAATCTTATTATTAAAATCATCTAAATCAACTATCGTATAATAATTGCCATATTTAGAATTTATAAGAATTCTTACAATATCTCCATCTATTTCATATTTATTTTTAATACCACTCAACTATGTATAATCACCTCATTTTAATAAAACATAATTGAATCAAATACTTCTTTTATTCGATTATTAAAGTCTCATAGCAGGATGTTTA
>DAIMMR010000599.1:0-2014 GCA_036720575.1 Clostridium sp. | reverse complement strand
TCATATTTTATAGGTATATTTTGAAGATTAGGCTCTGTACTTGAAAGTCTTCCCGTAGTTGTTACCGTTTGATTAAAACTGGAATGGATTTTACCATCTTCCTGTATTACTGCCTTAAGTCCTTCAATATAAGTTGAATACAATTTAGTAAGCTGCCTATAGTAAATTATTTTTTCAACTATAGGGTGTTTATCTTTTAACTTTTCAAGTACTTCTGCATTAGTGGAATATCCCGTCTTAGTCTTTTTTATTACAGGTAAATCAAGCTTTTCAAACAATATTTTTCCAAGCTGTTTTGGAGAATTTATGTTGAATTCTTCCTCAGAAAGAGAATATATTTCTTTCTGTACTTTATCTATTTCAACTTTAAATTTACCTTCTTGCTCCACAAGCTTATCTTTATCGACTTTAAAACCTTCGCATTCCATAGATGCAAGCACATGTATTAGTGGCTGTTCCACTTTATACAAAAGCTCTTCCATATGAGCTTCTTCTATTTTCTTTGCCAGCTCGGAATAAACTTTACTAAAAAGTGCAGTTTCCTTAGCAAAAAGTTTTTCATCATCTTTTGAAATTTCAACTCCCGTATACTGCCTTATAATATCCTTAAGTTCATAGTCAGATCTCGATGGATCTATAAGATATGCTGCTATTTTTATATCAAATTTTAATTTTAAAAATCTTATACCCATTTTATATAATATGCTGCAAGGAACTTTAACATCATATCCTATCTTAGATATATCCTCATTTTCAAACAGAAGCTTAAAAAGTTCTACTGCTTTATCTTTGTCTTCATTATATATTTCATTTATATGTATCTGAAAGTTTTTTTCATTGAAACTTATAAATACTTTATCTATATAGTTTCTAGAATAGCTCTCCTCATTTTCTATCTTAAAGTTTATATACACTAAATCATTATTTCTTAAAGAAACCACAAAATCACTAAACTTATTTAATGTATCTATTTCCGTAAATTCAACATCAAATTTCTCTACTTTATCCTCTTCACTTTCATTAAGTCCGGGAATTTTGCTTATCAAAGATTTAAATTCAAGTTTTTCAAACATCTTCTTTAATCCCTGTGCATCATACTCTTCCTTGGACTCAATGGATTCAAGATCCATTTCCACAGGTACATTAGTCATAATAGTTGCAAGTTTTTTACTGAAAATAGCCTGCTCCATATTATTTTTTAAGTTTTCCTTTAACTTTTTTCCACCTATATCCTCTATATTTTCATATACATTTTCTATACTCTTATATTGTTTTATTAATTTAAAAGCAGTTTTTTCACCTACCCCAGGAACTCCAGGTATATTATCTGAAGTATCGCCCATAAGGCCTTTAACATCTATAAACTGTGTAGGAGTTACCCCATACTCTTCTATCATTCTATTTCTATCATATATCTCTTTTTGAGTAATACCTTTTTTAGTGATAACTATCTTTACTTTATCTGTAGCAAGTTGAAGGGCATCTCTATCCCCTGTAATTATATAAACCTGTATACCGCTTTTTTCAGCAAAAACAGATAATGTTCCCATAAGGTCATCAGCCTCAAACCCATCTATTTCAAAAATACTTATGGACATCATTTTTAATATTTCCTTGATTACTGGAAACTGCTCTGACAATTCAGGAGGCATCTTTTTTCTTCCGGCCTTATATTCACTGTACTTATTGTGTCTAAAAGTAGGTGCACTCCTATCAAAAGTACATACTACATAATCTGGTTTAATTTCCTCCTTCATTTTAAGAAGCATATTTAAAAAACCATAAACTGCATTTGTATGGGCTCCTTCTAGATTGGTTAAATCTGGGAGCGCATAAAATGCCCTATGCATCAAACTATGTCCATCTAATATCAGTAACTTTTCATCATTCATTGAATTACCTCCAAAGTTTCATTTATGAAGAAACTGTACACTCTATATATAGTACCATTTTTATTGTAAATTAGAAATAAAGTATTGTAAAAATTTTTATCTTATTCTAAAATTAATATAAA
>DAIMMR010000598.1:0-2016 GCA_036720575.1 Clostridium sp. | reverse complement strand
TCTGAAACAACAGCCATACCATCTTTAAAAGTAATCGTAATATTTTCTTCCTGATCCTCGATTCCCTCTTTAAGTGCAACCTTATACTTATCCCAATTATCTACAGTATAATCTTTTGCAAAAGCAGTGGTAGGCATCATCATAGAAAATGCCAGTACCAAGCTTATGCCTTTGTGTGCTATATCTTTAATTTTATTTATCAATTTAAAAAACCCCCTCGAAGCCATAGTTATCCACTTATATTATCGGCTAAATAGTGTATTATTTTAGGCTTATTTGCAAAAAAGAAAAAATCCTAAGAACATTTAAGTCCTTAAGATTTTATCATTTATTTAATTCTATTAAATAATGCTGCTATTTCTGCTCTTGTTATATTATTTTTTGGTCTAAATGTTCCATCTGGATATCCTGATATCAGCCCAAGATCTACAAGCTTTGTAACTTCTGAAAAGTATGTGGATGTAGCTACATCAGTAAGTGGTTTGTTTAAATTAGTAGTATATGCCAACCCAAGTTCCAAGGTATTGTCTATCAAAAATGCTACCTCTTCTCTGTTTATAGGTCTATCTAAGTTTAAATAATTGAATTTATATAAATCCTCTGTAGCTAATCTGTCTAGTACTGATTTAGACTCTATATAACCCCATGAACTAGGCGTAATTGGTGGTGTTACATTGCCTAATACTGGTTTCCCCTTTGTAGGAGTTGTAGCTATCTGTCTGCTTAGTATAGTCATAAACTCTTTTACAGTAATGTTACCCTTAGGATTAAATGTCCCATCCGGATATCCCGATAGAAGTCCTTTAGATACTAATTTATTTATATCACTAGCTGCCCAGTAATCTTTCTCTATATCAATAAAGTTTTTATTTTGCGATTTTACTTTTTCCTGTCTCATCACATAAAAATCCTGCTCTGAATTGTTCTCAAAATTTAGCACATTTAGCTTATATACCTTATTTAGTTCTAGATTTATCTTATCCGTCATACCAACTGTTTCTCCTGTTTCTTCGTTATAAACCAGAAGATAGGTGGTATCTATTTTCCCCTTGCCTTTATTGTTGTTGGATTCGTCCTCATATCTGAAGTAATCAGCAACTTTTATCTTGTCACTATATACTATGTATGGACTCATATTGCTTAAAATACGTTCATCTTCTGTATTTCTCCAGTCTGGTTTTATAAGTATATATGCTGATTTTTCAAAGGTTTTGTCCTTGCTATGTGTTATTGTAACCTCAAATATACCAAACTTATCAAGCTTGATATTTCCTGACTTATCAGTGGATAATCCTTTAACCTTAATTTTGATATCATTTTTATTAAAGCTTTTATATTTATTTTTTATAATCTTATTATATAGACTAAGTGCATCTACAACTTTACCATATTCCAGCTCAAAGATATCTTCATATCCTTTAAATTTATCAACCTCAGATTGTTTTCCTTCAGCTAATCTCTTAACAACGAAATCTGGAATATACTTTGTAAGGGCAACATAATCTTCTTTAATTGAGAATTTATATGTATTTTCGTTCCCTGCATAGTCTTTTACAGTTATAAAAATAGTTGTAGGTATCTCAACTTTTATCTCATAAATCTTAACATTGTCTATTTTTTTCCTGCCATCATATTCATACTTATAGTCATCTTCATCAATTTCATAGGAGTTAATTTCTTTATCTACTCTATATATTATGGGCTTGCTATCTAACTCTTCATTATCTGATATACTTAATTTTAGTTTTCCATCCTCCACATAAGCATAATCAATTACAGGCTTTAATTTATCTACTTCTTCCGCCACAACTGTATTTACATCAGGTGTTACAATTCCAAGTAACATAAAAAATACAAGTGCTATGGTCAAAACTGATTTAAACTTTCCTTTCACCATCTTATTTCTCCTCCCATTGTCTTAATACTCATTATCTATATCATAAACCAAATATTAAAATAAAAGCAAATAATTTCTAAATGATAGTTTATATGTATTTCCTAAATAAATCAATGGTA
>DAIMMR010000597.1:0-2016 GCA_036720575.1 Clostridium sp. | reverse complement strand
TTTCTTTCTATTATTGCTACCATTTTGTTTTCTTGATAAGTCCTTTTGAAGTTTAATCTCTAAAAAAATTCTTATAGGCTTTATCTAAATTCATTTGAGCATTAGCAAGTGCTAAACTATCAACTTCTTTCAACCACTCAAATTCACTTTTATAAGCATTTATGAATTTTGATATATCTGTATTCGGTGAACCTCTAAATAGTAGATGTACATGGTCTTTATCACGATTCCATTCTCCTAAAATAATAAGGGCTATCCATCTCCCACTTATAGAAGATGTGAGAATTCCGCCCTTTCCGTTAAACTAAAAGCTATGAAATTTGAAAAAATTTGTACATTTTACATATTTATTTTGATCAATAAACTTCAAATTGAGCAAAATAAATTTGATGAACTTATAATTAAATAGTAGATTAGTAATAATTAAACGTTAACTGGAGGTAAATATTATGAGTAAAAAATCTTTATTAGTCATCGATTGTCAAAATGATTTTATAACTGGCAGTCTTGCATGTAAAAATTCAGAAAATGCTATACTGCATATTATAGATTTTATAAGTAAAAACCCTGAGCTTAATGTATTCTATTCCTGTGATTCTCACGAAATGACAAATAAGTCTTTTCAAAAAAATGGTGGAATGTGGCCCATTCACTGTGTAGAAGGCACTGAAGGAGCTTTACTTTCTGAAAAATTCACTCTTGAAATAAAGGATAAAAATAAATCTCCACAAAATCCTGAAATTATTTTTAAAAAAGGTATGAACGATGATGTTGAAGAATATTCAGCCTACAATGCAATAAATAATAAAAATAAAAGACTCCACAAGGTACTTGACAAAAACATTATAATATGTGGAATTGCCAGTGAGTACTGTGTTAAGGAAACGATACTTGATCTCGTGAAAAATGGCTTTAATGTGACTATTCTTGCAAATGGCCTTGGCTATGTAGATGAAACTGAACATATAAATACTCTAAATGAGTTTAAAGAAAAAGGCATGAGCATTATCTTCTAATTTTCCTTACTCTGAAGCTATTGCAATAACTTCAGAGTAAGGAAAATTCATTTATTATATGCTGCTTTTGTATAATCCGTAATGCCAAGTCTATTTCCAAAGGGGTCTTCAAATTCAACGGTAATTCACTTTTTTAAGATTCGTCGACTCCTTGAACTTTTTACGCTACTCATGGCCGACGAAAAAAATACATACAATTTTTAAAAATATCTTTTCAAATCCTCTACACTTTCCATGTCAAATATATCAGTTGCTATACATTCAAGTGTTTCATCTGGAAGAGACTTTATCCTGTCAATATACTCCTGAGGAACTTTCTTAAACTTCTTTAAAATTTGTCTTATAATTATCTCTGATTTTCCTTTAGTTTTTCCTTCTTCTATACCTTCTTTTTTCCCTTCTTTTTTTCCTTCTTCTATACCTTCGTCCCTTATCATCTTCCCTATTTCCGTCAACCTTATCATCTCCTTTAATTTTTTCTTACTAATTTCATCTCCGAATTTATCTAGTAATGCATATAACAAACTCAAACTTTGAAGTTTATTTTCACTGTCTTCGAGATTATTCGTAAGCTCTATGCTTTCAATTGCCCTCTCGCTTCTACTTCCCTTTCCACTCATAAGCGGCAGCATTGTAAGTGTGAGTATATCTTCATTGCTTAATTTTTCTCTTCTTTCTATCTTTTCCTTTAAATATTCAAGCTTTTCATCCCCATCAAATTGCTTCATGTAAATTGCCTCTACCCCGTACTTTATAGTGCCCGCATCTATATATTCATCTGCCTTTTCTATATCTGCAGAATATATTACTACAGTTCTAACCTTTTTCTTATCCCTATAAAAAAGCGAGGCATCATAATATAAAAATCTCTTTATATCATCTCTTTTGTCGGTGGTTTGAAACTCGAAATGGAGATAATTTCCATCGTAAGTATAAAATAAATAGTCAGCCATGATGATAGAATGCTAAATTTGGGATACACCAAAAAGGGGGTATTCCA
>DAIMMR010000596.1:0-2018 GCA_036720575.1 Clostridium sp. | reverse complement strand
CTGGAATGAGCTATAGAATTATTCATCTCCGAAACCGTGAGTGTGTATTTTTATCTTTTTTCGATTTTACACAATTTAAAGTACTGTGGATAGTAACGTTTTTGTATTTGGAGAAAATTAAAATAAGAAGAAATATAGGAAAAAATTTAAAAATATGATATATTAAAATAGTACAACTATTAGAAAGGAAGAACATTATGGAAAACTCATTTAAATTTTATAGAAACCTTGCATGCTCATATTTTCCTTGTCATAAGGTAGAAAATGAAGAGGAATTTAATTGTATGTTCTGCTACTGTCCGCTTTATTTTTTAGAGGATTGTGGTGGAAATTATGTGGACAACTATGGTATAAAGGATTGCTCTAAATGTCTTATACCACATAGACCAAAGGGATATGATTATATCAATGATAAGATAATGAAATACAATGAAGAGAAGGTCATGGAAAGATTTAATAAAAAGTAATTATACATTAAGCCTCACAAAATGGTAATTATAATAGTATCAATAAACTAGAGGTGAATATTTTGAATATAGACTTTGAAAAGGTAATAGATAATTTAAGGCTTAAGGCTACGGCTATTTATGAAGATAGAGATAAAATATGGGAACTTCTTAACAAAACAAAGGAAAAGCTGGAGCAAAATGAAGAGCTTAAAAGCTTATTTGATGATGTCAGATTATTAATAGAGCTTATAAAAGACTACAACAAAGGAGAATATACTGGTTTATCTAAGAACTCCATAATATTAGTCATCATAAGTTTAATATATCTTGTAAGTCCATTGGATATTATACCAGATTTTTTAGTCGGGGGATTTTTAGATGATGCTGCAGTTATTGCATTTATTTTAAAGAAAATAGAAGCAGAAATTACAGCTTATAAGAACTGGAAAGGTATAGAAAAAGAAGACAATGATGATAATATGGATGATGATAATATGATAGAAATAACTCTTGATCATGATGATGAAATATAGTTATAAAAATGGAGGAAATAATGAACCGAAAATTTATTATTATACTTTGCATTATAATGGCTTTATCAAGTGCAGTATATGCAGAGGAGAGTACTGATGTTGAATTGGGTACTCCAGAATATCTTACATTAGAGGCAGTAAATGATTGCTTTAAGATAGGCTGGAAAAATCCTATGTCAAATTATGCTTTTCAAGGAGTTGAATATCAGATAGACTTTAGAGAAGGAAGAGGAGATTGGATATCAGCTCATAGAGAACTTCCAACAGGAGAGTTGCCAACTATAGAGGCTGGCAGATCTTATGTTACAATAGATCCAATGGAAGAAGGATTGATTGATGATTCCATAGATTTAGACAATAACAGCTATAGCTTTAGAATCAGATATAAATATCTGAAAAATGGAACAAGTGAATATATTTATAGTAACTTTTCTAGTCCTGTATTGCTAGGATTTCAGCCTCTTTATCAGAATGCAAGTAAGTGGGCTTTTGAAGAGCTTGATAAGGCTTCAGAGGTTGGTATGATACCAGAAGCCATTAGACAGGATATGAAAAAGGTAATTACTAGGGAAGAATTTAGTGAAGTTGTAATAAAGCTATACGAGCTTCATACTGGTATTACTGTAAACTATGAAGGTCAGTCCTTTAAAGATACAAATGAACCTGATGTTTTGAAAGCTGCTAAACTTGGGATAGTTAAGGGCGTAGGAGATGGGAACTTTTCTCCGAAGACTCCTGTAACCAGACAGGAAATGGCTGTAATGTTGAAAAGAACATTGGAATTAATGTATCCTAATATGGATTTTAGTTATGGAAAAAATATATCACCAACACCTGAATCCAATATAGCTGAATGGGCAATACATGAAGTAAATTTTATGCGAGAGTACGATATACTTATGGGAGACAGCAATGGACTTATCAATCCAACTGAGCATACTACCAGGGAACAGGCGGTAGTACTTACCTATAGAACATATAAGAAATTTAAATAGAAATTACGAACCAAGATTTCAAAAGAAGTCTTGGTTTTTTA
>DAIMMR010000595.1:0-2025 GCA_036720575.1 Clostridium sp. | reverse complement strand
GTATTTTCTTATAGTTCCTTTCATAAAAGCCCTTCTTTATAATTTATTTAAAACAACCCATAATTTAAATATGAGTTGGTTTTATCAATTATAATTCTATGTTATTTAGCATTTCTTTTAATTTATTTATAGTTTTTATCTTTTTATCTTTAGCCATTTTATTTAATTTAGTTTCTAATTCTGTTTGTATTTCATTAACTATTTGTGTAGTTTCACCTGGATTTTTTTCAGTTGATTCACCTTTTAGATATTCCGGAGACACGTTTAAAGCTTTTGCAATTTTATCTATAATTTCATCATTTGGTATTGTTCTACCGCTTTCTATATCTCCTAAATAAGAACGAGATATCCCCAATTTTTTGGCTAGTTTTTGTTGTGTTATTTTTTCGCCTAGTTCTAGGCTTTGTTCACTCCTTAGTTTCTTAATCTTTAACCCTAATAATATAGTATTCATTTTTCTTCCCTTCATATTTTATTTTAAATTAATTATACGTTGTTTACGTCATTTTGTCAATAAAAATAAATATTTAGAAGATAGATATAGCAAAGGGGACATATTTAAATATTTTACGTCATTTTGACGGTTAGGACAGTTTGAACATATCGTCATTTTGACGTAGAATATAAACATAAACAAAGATAAAGATTTTAGACGTAAGGAGGGAGAGAATGAATAATCTATTGGATAACATTACCTGGAATAAGAAACTTGCAGTCCTTCGAGTTTTAAAAGGATGGACCCAAGTCGAAGCTGCTGAAAAATGTAATACTAATCAAAAAGTTTATTGGAATTGGGAAACAGGAAATGCATATCCAAGAAAAAACAGTAGAGCAGCTATAGCTAGGGCGTTTGAAACAACAGAAGATGAAATTTTTAAGGAGGTGAATTAAATGCTAAGTCCTAACCAATTTTCAAACAAGGTGGGATTATCCTATGCACAAGTGTTATATATGTGCAAAAATAATCAGATTGATGCTATAAGAACCAACAGAGGTCATTACAAAATTCCAGAAAAGGAAGTAGATAAATTTATCAAAAATGATGATTATGTTTCAAAGGAAAAATATGAGGCAGCAATTAGAGAAAACGAAAGATTAAGGACAGAACTTGGGCGATTAAAGAGGTTTATTGATGATATAGCAGTTTAAAAAGGAGGGATAATAATATGAGTAATTTAGTGAAATCAGACATACAGAAAGTTGAAACCACAGATTTGACACCTATTGAAATAGCTTTAGGTGTAGACGAAAAAGGCAGGACTACAGCTAAAAAACTTTATGAGTTTTTAGAACTGGATCCAAGCCATTATTCAAGGTGGGCAGAACAGAATATTACAAAGAATGAATTTGCAGAGGAAAACGTTGATTTTAAGCCATTAGCCATGAATGGCGAAAACTCACAAGGAGGTAGACCATCACAAGATTATAAGTTGTCAGTTGTCTTTGCTAAGAAATTGGCAATGGGTACGCATAACCACAAAGGAGAACTTGCAAAAGAGTATTTCATAAAAGTTGAAGAAAAACTGAAAGAAGTTGCAAACCCATACCGACATATGTCAAAAGAACTTAAAGCCATATTCACTATAGACCGAAAGCAGCAGGAAATAGAAAGACGTGTTGACAATATCGAATTTAACAGTCCCCTATACACCATAGAATGTAAGGAAATCCAAAGTATAGTACAAAGAATTGGTACAAGGGCATTAGGTGGACATGGCAGTAGGGCATATAATGACCGTTCTTTAAGGACAAAAGTATATTCAGACATACAGTGCCAGCTTAGGAGAGAGTTTGGAGTTAGGCGATATGAAGCCATCAAGAGATGCCAATTTGAGAAAGCCAAGGAAATCATACAAGCTTATAAAGCACCTACAGTATTACAAGACCAGATTATAGCTTTAAATAATCAAATTAGTGTAGAGGAGGTTATATAAATGAATTATAAAAATGAAGTTGCTCATGAAGTACCGGTTCAAGAGCAACTAAGTGTAAAAATTGAAATTACCAATGCAGACGAATTCCATA
>DAIMMR010000594.1:0-2028 GCA_036720575.1 Clostridium sp. | reverse complement strand
TGTACATTAGAATAGTAATCAAGTAGTTCATTATGTTGCATATGAGAACTAAAACTAAGTAATGAAGTCACATTGCATTTGTTTGCATATGCCTTTCCATCAATAGAAATAGTTTTAGTAACTTTACCTTTTTTAATTTTATAGCTTAATGATCCTTCACTTGAATATCCTACGAAAATTATATGAGAAAGTGCGTCAGGTAATAATCTTTTAGCCCATGTTCTACTACGTCCTGCACTCATCCAGCCACTACATGCACAAATAATCATTGGTTCCTTACTTTGCTGATAAAATTTACTATCTTCATATTCTTCAACAAATTTAAGATTCTTCCAATTCATTACTTGATGATATAGTTCTAAATCTTCACCTGTTAAAAGTTGTTCATATAATTTGGTAATCTTACAGGCTAAAGGCGAATCAACTATAATTGGAATATCAAAACTTTTGTCTTCACCAAACATTTTATAAAGTATAGTCAAAATATTCTGTACTCTATCAAGTGCAAATACAGGAATTAAAACCTTATGTCCATTATCACAACAAACAGTATCGATAATAGAATGAATTTTTTCTAAGTCTTTTTCTCTATCTTTCATTGTTACACTTCTACTGTTATCAGAGTAAGTCGATTCACCAATGAAAAGATCGCACTTTTCAATCGGCTGAAATGGTGTTACATAATATTTTGGAATAACAATATTGCCTATATCACTTGTGTATCCAATCTTTGAGATATGATTATTATTCTTAATCCAAATTTCAAGTTGTGCGCCATTTATAATATGTCCAGATGGAATAAACTGAAAAGAAATATTCTCATCCAATTCAATCTTTTGATTATAATCATATTCTTGAAAATAGGGGAGAGTGGCACTTACATCCTCATCTATATAAATAGGATTAACGCATTTATTATATCTACGTTCAATTGTTTCTGTATCACGTTGCATAATAAAAGCTGAATCCAATGCCATAATTTCAAATAGATTTTTTACATTTTTAGGAACAATAATTTTAGCTTTACAACCTTGTGCATACAAACGAGGAAGTAATAACATATGATCAGCATGGTTATGTCCGCAAAATATGTATTCAATTTCTGATGGTTTGAATGGTAATTTACGATTATTAATTTTATAATCATTCATCAATGATTCGGATTGGTACAATCCACATTCAATAAGCAACTTGTGCTCACCAAATTCTACAAGCGTCATACTGCCTGTTACATCTTCTGCATTACCACCAACAAAAGAAACTCTGATTTTGTCTTTTGATTTTTTACTCATTATTCACGTCCTTATCTTCATCATAATCATCTTCACATTCACCCATAAAAGGCTGTATTTTACAATGAGGAAGAAGAACTTTCATAATTTTATGATAGCAATCAGAACACATATCGAAATCCTCAAAACCAGTTAGATTGTCTGTAATTGATCCACCATTAATATAATCATTTTCATCAAATTCTTTTGAACAAAAATTGCAAACCTTAATATTCATAGAAGTAATTTACTTCCTTTTTAATTTATTTAGAATGAATTATTCTTCAAACAATTCATCATCATCATCGTCATCATCTTTAATTACATAGATTTTAGTAGTCTCTACAGAGTTATGCCCTAAAAGCTTTTGTGCAACCTCAATATCTTTACCATCTTCAACAACAATAGCTGTTGCTCTACTTTCTCTAAGTAAATGAGGATGGAATCTACGTCCAACAAGTTTTGTAAATAATGACTTTGACCATGTATTAAATGTACTTATACTTACCTGATTTATTTGTCCATGAAATTTAGTAATAAACATATAAGGACAATTATCTTCGCCACGTTCTTGTACCCATTTTTTCAAAGCATTCATAGAATAGTCACTAAATTTTAATCGTCTAACTTTACCAACCTTTGACTTACCCTTACAACGAATTTTTGGGGTTAAGTAATATTTAATCTCTTTTTGTTCCTCTACACCATCTTCATTTTTTACTGTTTTTGTTTTTATAATAGGTTTAGCATTTATAAT
>DAIMMR010000593.1:0-2032 GCA_036720575.1 Clostridium sp. | reverse complement strand
ATATTAGTAACTTTTCATTGACAAAAACAAAAAAATTGAATAAAATAGTGTAAATAGTTATTAAAATAGATAGAAATTCATTAAAATTTGTAAAAAGTGAATATCTTTTATCCAGCTCATATATACCCTCAATAAGGCAGGGAGTATCTACCGGAAGCCGTAAATTTCTGACTATGAGCGGAATTATTATGGTACAAGTCATACTAATTTCGCATATATGTGAATTTAATATGGCTTTTTTATTAAATTATATCAAAAACGATTAGTTAATAACATATTATTATAATTTAGGAGTGATTTTAATTGGCAAAAATTTTAAAAGAAGCGTATACTTTCGATGATGTACTTTTAGTACCAAACAAATCAGAGGTTTTACCTAGGGAAGTTTCTCTAGCTACTAATTTAACTAAGACTATAAAATTAAACATACCTCTTATGAGTGCAGGAATGGATACCGTCACTGATTCAAAAATGGCTATTGCTATGGCAAGAGAAGGTGGTATAGGCATAATACACAAAAATATGACTATAGAAGAACAGGCTATGGAAGTGGACAAGGTAAAAAGACAGGAAAATGGAGTAATAACAGATCCTTTCTACCTTTCACCAGATAACAGTATAAATGATGCTATGAGTCTTATGAGTAAATATAGAATATCTGGAGTACCTATAACTGTAGATGGAAAATTGATTGGTATAATTACTAATAGAGATATAATATTTGAAACAAATTATGATAAAAAAATTTCTGAGGTTATGACAAGAGAAAAACTAATAACAGCACCAGAAGATACCACTATAGAAGAAGCCAAAGAAATATTAAAAACAAGTAAGATAGAAAAGCTACCACTAGTGGATAAGGATAATAATTTAAGAGGACTTATAACTATAAAAGATATAGAAAAAGTAAAGAGATTTCCAAACAGCGCTAAGGATTCTAAAGGAAGGCTTTTATGCGGTGCTTCTGTAGGAGTTACAAAGGATATGATGGAAAGAGTAGATGCTCTTGTACAAGTAGGAGTTGACGTTTTAAATGTTGATACAGCTCACGGACATTCTAAGGGAGTTTTAGATGCAGTAAAAACTATAAAAGAAAAACATCCAAATGTACAAATTATTGCAGGAAATATTGCAACAGCAGAAGCTGCTAAAGATTTAATTGAATCTGGTGCAGATGCAATTAAGGTAGGTATTGGACCTGGATCTATATGTACTACTAGAGTAGTAGCCGGAGTAGGAGTTCCACAGCTTACTGCAGTAATGGACTGCGTAGAGGAAGCTAATAAATACGGCATACCAGTTATTGCAGATGGTGGAATAAAGTATTCAGGAGATATAGTAAAGGCACTAGCTGCTGGAGCAAAAGTAGTTATGATGGGATCAATGTTTGCAGGATGTGAGGAAGCACCAGGTGAAACTGAAATATATAAGGGAAGAAGTTATAAAGTTTACAGAGGAATGGGATCTCTAAGTGCTATGGCTTGTGGTAGTAAAGACAGATACTTTCAGGAAGGAAATAAAAAATTAGTTCCAGAAGGTGTAGAAGGCAGGGTTCCTTATAAAGGATCTGTAGCAGATACTGTATTCCAACTTTTAGGAGGAATACGTTCAGGAATGGGATATTTAGGATCACCTACTTTAAAGGATTTGTATGAAAAAGCTACTTTTGTAGTTCAATCTTCAGCAGGACTTAGAGAAAGTCATCCACATGATATTTCCATGACTAAAGAAGCTCCAAATTACAGTGTTAGACAGTAAAAATTATGACCTAAGAAAAATTTTTATTTGTAATGTTTAGTATAAAATGATTTTCTATAATTGGTTAGGAGGAAGTTCATGGAAAAAGAAATGGTCGTTGTAGTTGATTTTGGCGGACAATATAATCAACTCATAGCAAGAAGAGTTAGAGAAAATAATATATACTGCGAAATACTTCCCTATACTTGTTCTATAGATAAGATAAAGGGAAAAAAACCTAATGGAATAATATTTACAGGTGGACCAAATAGCGTATATGGTGAAAATGCTCCTA
>DAIMMR010000061.1:0-14562 GCA_036720575.1 Clostridium sp. | reverse complement strand
AGTTAGATATAGAGGATATAAGAATTAAATATTTAGGTAAAAAGGGAGAACTTACGAAAATACTCAGGGGCATGAAGGAACTTCCCAAAGAAGAAAGACCTGTAATTGGTAAGCTTGCCAATGAAGTGAGGAGTGCACTGGAAAATGCTATAGAAGAGGCATCAAAAAAGATAAAATCAAACGCTACACAAGCAAAGTTAGAGAATGAAACTATTGATATTACTATGCCTGGTGTAAAACAAACTGTAGGAAAACGCCATCCATTAGAACAAACTTTAGAAGAGATGAAACAGATATTTATTTCTATGGGATTTACTATAGAAGAAGGTCCTGAAGTAGAGAAGGATTATTATAACTTTGAAGCGCTTAATATACCTAAAAATCATCCAGCAAGGGGTGAACAGGATACCTTTTATATAAATGACAATGTAGTGCTTAGGACTCAAACTTCTCCAATACAGGTAAGAACTATGGAAAAGCAAAAACCTCCAATAAAGATGATATCTCCAGGTAAAGTTTATCGTTCGGATTCAGTGGATGCCACTCATTCACCTATATTTTATCAAATGGAAGGTCTAGTAGTTGACAAAGGTATAACTTTTGCAAATTTAAAGGGTACTCTTGAGTTATTTGCTAAAAAGTTGTTTGGAAATGACGTACATACAAAATTCAGGCCTCATCATTTCCCTTTTACAGAGCCTTCTGCAGAAATGGATGCCAGTTGCTTTGTATGCCATGGAAAAGGCTGTAGGGTATGTAAGGGAGAAGGATGGATAGAACTTTTAGGATGTGGAATGGTTCATCCACAGGTACTTAGAAATTGTGGAATAGATCCTGAAGTTTACAGTGGATTTGCTTTTGGAATGGGTGTAGATAGAATGGTTATGTTAAAATACGGAATAGATGATATAAGAAATATGTATGAAAGTGACATGAGATTTTTAAATCAATTTTAGTAGAGGTTCTAAATAAAAATTAATTCATTCTCCGCATGTTTTTACAACCTTCAGCCCATTAAATATTTTGATAAGTCTAATCAAAAAATTCTAGAAAATCTAAGAAATTTTGAAAACTCGTACCTCAAACAATTCAAAAATTCTAAGATTTTTACGAATTTTTTACTAAGACTTATGTACAAAACATTTAAAAGCGCTTCATTATTGTAAAAATATGCTTACGAATAGAGTGAATTTTTAAATTAGAAATTGTACTTAAAATTTTCTATGTAAAATTTGAAAGGAGATTTTTGTATGAAAGTTCCAGTAAAATGGTTAAAGGATTATGTTAAAATAGATATTCCAGGAAAAGAATTAGGAGATAGATTGACTTTAAGTGGTTCAAAACTTGAAGAAGCAATTGTAACTGGGGATGAAATCCAAAATGTAGTTACAGGTAAAATAATGAAAATAGAAAAACATCCTCAGGCAGATAAACTCGTTGTATGTCAGGTGGATATAGGAAAAGAAGAGCCTATTCAAATTATAACGGCTGCTACTAATATGAAAGAACAGGATATAGTTCCTGTAGCGCTTCATGATTCTACACTTCATGGTGGAGTAAAGATAAAAAAAGGAAAACTAAGAGGTCTTATGTCAAATGGAATGTTTTGCTCTGAGGAAGAGCTTGGCATAGCAGGAGATAAGCCTGTATATGGACTTATGATTTTAAAAGAAGATACACCAATTGGGAAGGACATAAAGGAAGTGCTTGATATGACAAGTATTATACTGGATTTTGAGATAACTTCAAATAGACCTGATTGTCTTAGTATGATAGGAATGGCAAGGGAAACTGCTGCAACTTTAAATGAAAGCTACAAAATGCCAGAATTAGATTATAAGCCTTCCTGCAGCGAAAATATTCAAGACACATTAAGAGTAGAAATAAAAGATAAGCTTTGCAAAAGGTATATGGCAAGGGGTATAAAAGATATAAAAATAGAACCATCACCTTCATGGATGCAGGAGAGACTTTTAGAAGCAGGTGTAAGGCCAATAAACAATATAGTTGATATAACTAATTTTGTAATGCTTGAAATTGGAGAACCTATGCATGCTTATGATATAAGGGAGATAAAATCTGGGACTATAGTTGTAGAGAGAGCTAAAGATGGAGAAAAGTTTACTACTCTTGATGAAGAGGAAAGGCAATTGGATCAGAATATGCTTACCATTAAGGATGGAGATAAGGCTATCGGACTTGCAGGAATAATGGGAGGCCTTAATTCTGAAATAAGAGAGAATACTTCTTGTATAGTATTTGAGTGTGCTAACTTTGATGGTACTAATATAAGAGTTTCTTCACAAAAGCTGGCTCTTAGAACAGAAGCTTCAGGTAGATTTGAAAAGGATCTTGATCCTAATTTAGCTGAGGTTGCTATGAACAGAGCTTGCAATTTAGTTGAGATGCTAAAAGCAGGAAAAGTTATGGAAGGTACTATTGATGTATACAATGAAAAAGTTGAACCACACAGCGTAGATGTTGATTTCAACTGGGTAAATAAATTTTTGGGTACTGAAATACCTAAGGAAGATATGGTAGATTATTTGAGTAGACTGGAATTAAAAACTCAGCTTAAAGGAGATCTATTACATATAGACGTTCCTACTTTTAGGGGAGATATAAATATAAGAGAAGATGTGGCAGAAGAAGTAGCTAGAATATATGGATACAGCAATGTACCTACTACTGTAATAAGAAGTGTAAGTACAAGAGGCGGAAAGAATCCAAAGCAAAAGCTTGATGATAAATTGATAGAATCCCTTATTTCAAGTGGATTAAATCAATCCATAAGTTATTCTTTTGTAAGCAGAAAGGTATTTGACAGAATACTTTTACCTGAAGATAGCAAACTTAGAAATGCCATAGCTATAAAAAATCCTTTGGGAGAAGATTACAGCATAATGAGAACAACTACATTACCATCTATGATGGAATGTTTAGGTAGAAATTATTCAAGAAAAAATGAAATTGTAAGATTATTTGAAATTGGAAGAGTGTATCTTCCACTAGAAAATGGTGATACTTTACCTGAAGAAGACAATATTGTAACCATTGGAATGTATGGTGGATGTGATTACTTCAATTTAAAAGGTATAGTGGAAAACATATTAGATACCTTAGGAATAGAGAAGTTTTCTTTTAAGAGAGAAAGCGAGAATCCAACTTTCCATCCTGGAAGAACAGCTGTCCTTTATGTAAATAGAAAATTAGCTGGAGTACTTGGAGAAATTCACCCGGTTGTATCTGAAAATTATGGTATAGATGAAGGGTGTTATGTAGCTGAATTAAACTTAGATGTTTTGTACGAACATGCTGATTCGGATAAAAAATATACACCACTGCCTAAATTCCCTGCAGTTTCTAGAGACCTTGCAGTTTTAGTGGATGACAATATAATGGTACAGGAAGTGGAGGACATTATAAGAAAACAGGGAGGAAACATCCTGGAGAAAGTTAAATTGTTTGATGTTTATAGAGGAAAACAGATAGAAAGTGGAAAGAAGAGCATAGCTTATTCAATATCTTATAGAGCTGAAAATAAAACTCTTACAGATAAAGAAGTTAATAAAGTTCATAGTAAAATAATAAGATCACTAGAGCATAATTTAGGAGCACAACTTAGACAGTAAGGGATTCATTGATCAATAATGCTGGATGAATTTAATGTTCATCTAGCTTCTTTTTATGATACTTTAGCTCTTTAAGGTAAAATAAAATATTTCATATGTGGAAGATTTGTGATAGAATATTGTTATAAAGAATTGGAAACAGCATGATCTAAGAGGGTGTTTAAATGAGTATGGTGACGGTTTTTATAAATGGAGTTGAATATAATTTAAAAGGTGACGAGCAAGAAGAATATCTACATAAGGTAGCAAGTTATGTGGATAAAAAAGTTAAGAGTATTATAAAAAATAATAGCAAATTAAGCACTTCCTCAGCAGCTGTTTTATCGGCACTTAATGTAGCAGACGATATGTTAAAAGCTCAGGAAAAAGAAGACCAGTTGTCGGGAAGAGTGGATGAACTAGAAAGAGTAGGGAAAGTATACGAGGATCAGATTAAATCTTTGAGAAAGCAGCTTAGGTATACGGAGGAGCTCAATGCCGAACTTAAAATGAAACTGAAGAATAGCAGTAGTAGTGAGTCTTTAAAAGAAAAAGATGAAAAAATAAGCAAATTGGAAGAAGAAATAAAAATTATAAAAGAAGAAGCTCAAAAGTATATGAGTGAAAATACGAAAATGGCAGCACAAAATAAGGAACTGAAATTTCAAGTACAATCGGGTAAGTATAAAATAATAGACCTTCAACATAAACTAGAAGAAAACCAGATAAGTCTGGCAAAAGAGAGAAAAAAGAAAAATGCTCTTTTAAATAATGGAGTAAAATAAAATCCGAACTGACTATGGTCTTGGTTCGGATTTTATTAGTGAGTGAATAAATTTTAATATTTAAACAGGAGAAGATGGAATAATGAAAAAAGTGGAATTATTAGCTCCAGCAGGAAATTTAGAAAGTTTATATGCGGCAGTTCAAGCAGGGGCAGATGCTGTTTATCTTGGAGGAAATAAGTTTTCTGCCAGGGCTTATGCTTCTAACTTTGATGACAAGACTATGAAAGAGGCAGTGGAATATTGTCATTTATATAATGTAAAAGTGTACGTTACTATAAATACTATAATGAAAGAAAAGGAATTAAAGGAAGCTTGTAAATATGCTGAATTTTTGTATAATGTAGGAGTAGATGCCCTTATAATACAGGATATTGGTTTGGCATCTCTTTTAAGAGAAAAACTTCCTGAACTTGAGCTTCATGCATCTACTCAAATGACAGTACACAATGGAGAGGCGGCCTTGTTTTTAAGTAAACTTGGCTTTAAAAGAATAGTACTTTCTAGAGAACTTTCATTAAAAGAAATAGAGTATATATCTAAAACTCTTGAGATAGAAACGGAAATATTTATACATGGTGCTCTTTGTATTTGCTATTCAGGACAATGTCTTATGAGCAGTATGATTGGGGGAAGAAGTGGAAATAGGGGAAGATGTGCACAGCCCTGCAGACTTCCTTATGAAATTGTAAATAAGAAAGAGGCCAGTAAACATAAAGGGTATATTTTAAGTCCAAAAGATATGTGTACTATTGAAGATATTAAGGAAATAATAGAAAGTGGAGCAAGTTCCTTGAAAATAGAAGGAAGAATGAAAAGACCGGAATATGTGGCAGGAGTTGTATCGGAATATAGAAATGCCATTGATAATTTCTATCAAGACGGTAAAAAATTAAAGGATTTATCTTATATAGAAGGTAGTAAAAAAAGACTTTTGCAGCTATTTAACAGACAGGGATTTTCAAAGGCTTACTTGTATAAAAATACTGGAAAAGATATGATGGCGTATTCTTTCCCTAAGAATACAGGTATAGAAATAGGTAAAGTAAATAGTGATAAAGGCATTCTACTTACTGAAGATATATCAGAAGGAGATGGAGTGAGAATTGGAACTAGTGGTTTTACTATTTCTAAACTGGTGAAGTCCAGAAAAGAAACTGTAAGAGCTTATAAGGGAGAAAGGGTCAAAATCTTTCCAGCAAATTATAAAGCAGGAGATAGGGTATATAAAACTTCTGATTTAATTCAGCTTCAAAAGTTAGAAAAGATATATGAAGATCATTATGGCAAGAAAATTAACTTATGTTTAAAAATACAATTTGAAGTTGGAAAGCCAGTTACTTTGTACTGCAATTACGATAAAAATGATTTTAGGGTAGAAGGACAAATAGTAGAAGAGGCTCTAAAGCAGCCCTTGAGCAAAGAGAGAATATATAAAAGTTTAAATAAAACTGGAAATAATATATTTAAATTTGATAGCATAGAATTTGAAATATTTCAACCTGGATTTTTGCCTATATCTGATTTAAATGAAATTAGAAGAAGACTTTTAGATGAAATCAAGCAATACATACTAAATAAAAATAAAAAAAGTAGTATTTCAAGCAAAAAAGTATATGAAGTACCTGTGCTAAAAAACAATTTTGATAAAGTATATTTACCACCTAAAATGGTATTTGTAAATACTAATGAGCAATTGAAGGCAGTGATGGAATCAAGTTTTGAACATATATGTATAAATCCGTTTAAACAAATTAAAATAAGTAATTTAAATCATCTTGAATCTAAAAAAATATATATTAAAGTTCCCAATATAGTTAAAAACGAATTTAATTATATAGAGAAATTTATAGATAAAAACTTAGATAAAATTGAAGGCATAGTTACTGCAAATTTAGGTATAATAAGTAAGTTTAAAAATAAGCTAAATATATTAGGTGACTATAAGCTAAACATAACAAACAGCTGTGCACTAGATTTTTATAGTAAAATTATGAATGGAACTTGTTTAAGTGTGGAATTAAGTAAACATGAAATAAATGAGTTAATTAAAAATAGTAATTTTAAAACTCAAATGTTTGTATATGGGAAAGTGGAACTTATGGTAAGTGGGTACTGTGCTTTAGGAAGCACTTTTGGAGGTAAAACTACTTCTAAAAATTGTAAAGGCACTTGTAAAGAAGGGGAATTCTTTCTTATAGACAGAAAGAAAAAGCAATTTCCATTAAATACAGATGAATTTTGTAGGAGCTATATATATAATTCTGTTGCAACTAACCTTATACCACATATAGAAGAACTTAGAAATATGGGAATTGACAGTTTTAGAGTAGATTTTATTGATGAAGATTATAGCAAGACTAAAAAAATATTAGAATGCTTTGAAAAAGAAGAATTTCATGGTGATTTTAGTGAGTTTACCAGAGGACATTATAAAAATAGTATAGAGTAACGCTGTGGGTAACACAAAATTAAAGTCATTTAATCTTGAAGGGATTGGTAAATTTAAATGAACGAAAAATCATTAAAGGTTTTAGAATTTTATAAAGTAAAGGAAAGATTAAAAGATTATGCAAATACTGGAGCAGCTAAAGATCTAATAGAAAAATTAAGTCCTTATAATACCCTATATGAAGTGAGGGAACATTTACAGGAAACAAGAGAAGCTTTAAAACTTCTTGTAACTAAAGGCAATCCTCCTTTTGAAGGGGTTTATGATGTAAGACAGGGTATAAAAATGGCAGGAAAAGGTTCTACATTAATGCCGGGACAAATTCTTAAAATAGGAGCAATACTTAGGGCTGCAAGGAGAATTCAGAAGTATATAACTGTCAAAGAAGATGAGGAACATTTTCAAATTATAGAAGATATATGTGCAGGTATTGTTCCTTTGAAAAATTTGGAAGATGAAATTTTTATATCTATAGAAAGTGAAGAGGAAATATCTGATAAGGCAAGCTCTCTTCTCTACAATATCAGAAAAAGTTTAAAAGATAAAAATGCTTCAGTAAGGGATAGGGTAAATTCACTTATAAGAAGTTACTCTGATTACCTGCAGGATAACTTGTATACTATGAGGGGAGACAGGTATGTGCTTCCTGTAAAAGCGGAAAATAAGTCATCCGTACCGGGACTTGTCCATGATCAAAGTTCAAGTGGGGCAACTCTTTATATAGAACCTATGGGACTTGTAAACTTGAATAACGAAATAAAGGAACTAAAATTAAAGGAAAAAGCGGAGATAGATAGGATATTAGCTGAACTGTGTGAGCAAATATATGACAATATAACTGTAGTTGAAAGAAATGCAAATATAATATGGGAACTTGATTTTATATTTGCGAAAGCTAAATTTGGCAGTGAGTTAAATGGAAATATTCCAAATGTAAGTGAAAATGGAGCAGTTAATATTATAGAAGGCAGGCATCCACTTATAAATAAAAAAACAGTAGTACCTATGGATGTATATATGGGTAGGAATTTTAGATGTTTAGTTATAACAGGCCCTAATACAGGAGGAAAAACTGTAACTCTTAAAACTATAGGACTTTTACATATTATGGCATTGAGCGGACTTATGATACCTGCCAGGGAGAATTCTACTGTAGGATTTTTTACAGAGGTATTTGCAGATATTGGAGATGAGCAGAGCATAGAGCAGAATTTATCTACATTTTCATCACATATGACTAATATAGTAAATATTATTGAAAAGTCTGATGAAAAATCTCTTGTGTTGTTTGATGAATTAGGTGCAGGTACTGACCCTACAGAAGGTGCAGCACTTGCAGTATCCATACTTGAAAATTTAAGAAAAAGAGGATGTACTATGGTCGCTACAACTCATTACAGTGAATTAAAAGTATATGCTTTAAAAAATGAGGGAGTAGAAAATGCATCTGTAGAGTTTGATGTAGAAACCTTGAGACCTACTTACAGGCTTATGATAGGAGTACCAGGAAAGTCTAATGCCTTTGAAATATCAAAAAGACTTGGACTACCAGAGTTTATAATAGAAGATGCTAGAGAAAATATAGCTAGCGATGCTTTGCAATTTGAAGATTTAATTCAAAGCCTTCAGGAAAAGAAATCAAAAGCTGAAACTTTTGCTAGAGAAGCAGAAATACTAAAAAGTGAGGCAGCTAAAATCAAAGAAAAATATGAAGAAAAAGCAAGTAAACTTCAAAATATAAGAGATAAGGCTATTATTGGAGCACAGAGAGAAGCAAAGGAAATAATAAGAAGTTCTAAAGAAGAAGCAGATAAAATTCTAAAGGATATGAGAGAACTGGAAAGAATGGGATATACCTCTTCTGTAAGACATAAATTAGAGGAAAATAGAAAAAAACTTAAGGACAGATTAGAGAAAACTGAAGAAAAGTTGTATGATAATAAAAATGATGGTGGAGAAGAGCTTAAATCTGTAAAAGAAGGGCAGGAAGTATTCATACCTTCATTAAATCAAAAAGCAGTTGTGCTATCTAAACCTGACAGCAAAGGAGAAGTACAAGTTCAAGCAGGAATCATGAAAATAAGTGTGAAGTTGAAAGAATTGAGAGCTTCTAGTGGTAATTCAAAAAGTGAAAAGAAAAAGGTAAAAAGAGAAGCCAAATTAAATTTAAGAAATGTTTCAAGTTCAGTGGATTTAAGGGGAATGGACTCTATAGAGGCAACCTATACTGTAGACAAATATTTAGATGATGCATACATGGGAGGACTTAAAGAAGTTACTATAATACACGGTAAGGGTACCGGAGTGCTTAGAAATTCTATAACTGATATGTTAAAGAAGCATTCTCATGTAAAGAATCACAGGCTTGGAGAATATGGTGAAGGTGGTACAGGAGTTACAATAGTTGAATTGAAATAAGGAGCGTGGGTGGAAGTGATACTAGTAAGTGCATGCTTGTGTGGCATTAATACTAAATATAATGGGGAAAATAATCTTTGTGAAAAAGTACTAAATCTTATGAAAGAAGGAAAGGCACTGCCCTTATGTCCGGAACAGTTAGGTGGACTGAAGACTCCTAGAAATCCTTGCGAAATATGTGGTGGTACAGGTGAAGATGTGATAGGTGGAAAAGCTGCTGTAATGAGTTCTACTGGAGAAAATTTTACAAGCGAATTTTTAAAAGGAGCCTATGAGACTTTAAAAGTAGCTAAGGAATGTAATATAAAAGAGGCTGTGTTGAAGTCTAAAAGTCCATCCTGTGGCTTTGGTAAAATTTATGATGGAAGTTTTAGTGGAAATATTATAGAGGGTGCTGGAGTAACAGCAGAGCTTTTAAGCAAAAACCATATAAAGATATATGGAGAAGATGATTTTAATAAGGTATTTGAAAGAAAATAGGATAGTATACTGAGTAGTTATTTCTTTGAAAATGTCTAAACTCAATATTTAAATAAAATGTTATTTGAAAGGGGTGAAGAACTGCTAAATATTAAAGATTTAATATTTGGTGGCATTATTATGAACTATAAAGATGTATTAAAAAATGCAAGGGGAAATTTAAATGGAAGCTGTAGGGTATGTCCTGCCTGTAATGGAAACGCCTGTGCTGGAGAAGTACCAGGTATGGGAGGAAAGGGAACAGGAGACTCTTTTAAAGAAAATTTTAATTCACTAAGCAAATATAAATTGAATATGAGAGTTATACATGATGCTAAAAATCCTGACACCTCAATAGAGCTATTTGGAAAAAAGATGGGTATACCCGTTTTTGCAGCACCTGTATCAGGAACTACTTTGAATATGGGTGGAAAATTTACTGAGGAAGAGTATATTTCCTCGGTTATAGGAGGATGCCTGGATGCAGGAATATATCCTATGGTGGGAGATACAGCAGTAGATTCTTTCCTTATAACTAATCTTGAAAAGCTTAAAGAATTTAATGGAGAAGGCATAGCTGTAATAAAACCCTGGGAAAATAAGAATGTTATAAGTAAAATAAAACTTGCTGAAAAAGCAGGAGCTTTTGCAGTAGGAATGGATATAGATGCTGCAGGACTAATAACTTTAGCACTTCATGGAAAGCCAGTGGGACCTAAGACTCTAGAAGAAATAAAAGAAGTTGTAGAAAGTACAAAACTTCCTTTTATATTAAAGGGAATAATGACTCCAGACGAAGCAGAACTTGCAGTTAAAGCTGGGGTAAGTGCCATAGTTGTTTCAAACCATGGTGGAAGAGTTTTAGATCAAACTCCTGGAGTGGCAGAAGTACTTCCAGAGATAGCTAATGCAGTTAAAGGCAAGGTTACAATACTTGCAGATGGCGGCGTGAGAAGCGGTGTGGATGTACTTAAAATGTTAGCTTTAGGTGCAGATGCCGTACTTATAGGAAGACCTTTTGTAACTGCATCCTTTGGAGGTGCGAGAGAAGGAGTAAAGGTCTATGTAGAAAATTTAAAGAGTGAATTAAAATCAGCTATGGTTTTGACAGGATGTAAGTCTGTTAAAAATGTGGATGGTAGAATACTCTATAAATAGAAATTGAATCATATTCGAAATACAGATCATCAATAACTTCTGATTATAAAATCAGGGGTTATTTTTTTGTATCTAGAATTAAGAAATGGTACTACTTATAAGGTTCCCCTCAAATTTTTATTGACAATAGCAAAACAAATAGTTTAGAAAAATGTAGAAAACAAAAAGGGCATTTCTGTCCTTAATGTTATTAGACAGTATAGAAATATTATAAATTTTTATACTGATGTGTAGTTATTATTTAAAAGTATTTTTATAAGCTTTAAAACTATTAATTACTTCAGGGTTATCTCTAATAAATCCTAAAAAATCTTGAAAACATTTTGTCGTTTGCTTACTTACTGTATGCTCAATTTTTTCAGTTTCTTCCAAAACATTAGACTCTGAAACATCAAGTATCCTTAAAAAGTTTTCAATAATATTATGACGATTTAATAATTCAGCTCCAAGAGCTTTTCCTTTCTTCTCAAGTATTAAAATTCCGTACTTTTCATATTTTAAAAGTTGCGATTCTGCTAATTTTTGTACCATTTTTGTAGCTGAAGGAGGCTGAACATTAAGTGCATGTGAAAGTTCATGAATTCTTGTAAATCCTGTATTTAAAGATAACCTATATATCATCTCAAGATAATCTTCCATGGAAGCAGTAAGATGTTTATCTTCTTTTTTCATATATTCATTAAAAGTGTAAAAATTATTTTTAGCCATATTTTCACCTACTTTCAGCTGTAGTCTTTTAATAAAGTATATGTTTCAGCAAATAAAAAATTGCTTTATTGGAACATTTTTTTTGTTATTACATAGTTTATATTAGGAAAAAAATTTAGTCTTAGCTAACAAGGTTAACTAGTAATAACTATTTTATTTGTGATTAACATATCTAATAAGAAGGGTGGCATTTTAATGCAGAGTGAAAAAAGTTCAATTGATGTTAGTTTAAATCAATCAGGAGATATCTCTATAAAAAAAGATATAAATAGGAAAAATGTAATAGGACAAGGTAAAATAAAAGAATTAATAAAATTTTTAGGACCTGCTTTTGTTGTAAGTGTAGCATATATTGATCCTGGTAATTTTGCAACTAATATCAGTGGAGGATCAAAATTTAACTATACCCTAATTTGGGTAATTTTATGGAGTAATATAATGGCTATATTCTTACAAACTATGTCTGCTAAATTGGGGATAGCTACAGGACACAATCTTCCTGAAATGTGTGCCAAGGTATTCCCTAAAGCTGTAAACTGGGTGTTTTGGATTATTGCTGAGTTAGGAGCTATGGCAACAGATTTAGCAGAATTTCTTGGAGGAACATTAGGGCTATACTTATTGTTTCATATACCTATGATATATGCGGGACTTCTTACAGGAGTAATAACATTTATAATTTGCTATATGGAAAAGTATGGACAAAAAATGATAGAAATTATAATATCAACACTTGTTGCTGTAATCTCTATTGCGTATATAATAGAGATATTTCTTGCTAAACCAGATTGGACTCAAGTAGGCATCCATACAATAATTCCTATGCTGCCTAATGGTCAAGCTGTGTTAATTGCCGTAGGTATGCTTGGTGCAACAGTTATGCCTCATGTAATATACTTACACTCACAGTTAGTTCAAGATAGAAGTATTGATTTGTCAGATAGAGGAAAATTAAATCATTTAAGAATGGAAAAAATAGATATTGCTATAGCTATGAATATAGCTTTTATTGTTAATGCTGCAATGGTTGTAGTATCTGCTGCAGTCTTTTATAAAAACGGAATGATAGTAGATACAATGGAACAGGCTCATAAATCATTACAACCTTTAATAGGTTCTTTATCAAGTGGTGCGTTTGGAATAGCATTGCTTGCATCAGGATTATCATCTTCAGCTGTGGGAACTCTTGCAGGTCAAACTATAATGAAAGGCTTTGTTAATTTAAGTATACCTATAAATTTAAGAAGACTTATAACAATGATACCAGCCCTAATTATTATTTCACTTGGAATTAATCCAATGTATGCTCTTGTTTTAAGTCAGGTAGCACTTAGTTTTATTTTGCCATTTCCAATAATCCAAATGTTAACTATAGCCAAACGTAAAGATTTGATGGGAATCTTAGTTAATAAAGGTTCTATACGACTGTTAGGTGTTCTAATAGCCACAATAATAATAATACTAAATATAGTACTTTTATACTTAACGTTTACTGGGCAGGCTTAATATTTTCTCTTATTTTTGAGTATTATTTTGCAAATGAATCTGTTAATTAGAAAGTAAGGGTTCGTTTATGGTACTTTAAAATTTGGAGGTTCTTTTAGTACGATATAATAATTAAATATGGTATGTCAAAAATATCTTTAGAAAAAGCTATTCTTGACATACCATATTTATTATGAGATTTACTATTTTTTTATTCTTTCATTCATATCATTATTAGTGAAACTTGGTAAGCTCTATGTATAGATTCAACATTCTGAGTAAGCGTAAACTGGCAAAGAGAAGTAAATTAATTATAAAGAAGTAAAGGATGCCTATGATCGCGAGCGAAAAGCTTTAAAATTCGGGGTGCGTTAAATAGAATATGGAAATATTAACACAAACTACTTTACATTATGCAGTAGTTTGTGTTAATATAAAAATGTACTACATTATATGAAGTAATCCTTATTATAAAGAAGAGGTGTGGAATGAAATTTGAAAAGGAAGTTTTAAAAGGATATATAGACACAATGATACTATCAGTTCTGTATGAAAAGGATATGTACGGTTATGAAATATCAAAGAGAATTAAGGAAAAGTCTAATGATGAATTTCAAATGAAGGAAACTACACTATATGTATGTTTAAAAAGATTAGAAAAGAAAAATTACATTGAAGGTTACTGGAATGATGAAAAAAATACTGGTGGGGGAAGGAGGCGTTACTATAAAATTTTAGAAGAAGGAAAAAGGGTTTTTAAAGAAAAGACAAAAGAATGGAAGGCATTACAAAAGATAATGAACCGTTTCGTTTTAGATACTGATGAGTAAAGGGCTGATTCAAATTAAGTTTGGGAGGGGAAGGTCATGGACAGAATTAATAACTACATTAAGCAAATTTATAAAAGTTTTAATAATAAAGATAAAGATGTTAAAATATTAGAAGAAGAAATGAAAACTCACTTGAATGAAAGAACAAAAGAGCTCCAGAGTAAGGGATTAAATGAAGATGATAGTGTTGATATTGCTATAAAAGAGTTTGGACCAGTAAAGGAAGTAGACGCTGAATTATCATTAATTATTTCAAAACAGAAAAAGTTTTGGAAGTATTTGTTTTTATGTGCTATAGTTATTTACTTAATTGGTGCTGTACTAAGTTTAATATATAATAAAAATGAGATTACTTTTTCTAAAAATGGTTTTGGTACCCACTACTATAAACAGTCTTCCTACATAGTTACGCATGAACTAGCGGATATTTTAAAAAACGAAGATAACTTTAGTAAGGACACTGAAAAAAAAATAACTGAAAAACTTGATAAATATAATTCTAAAAACAATAATGGTATTTATTATTCTTCTATATGGAAAAATCATAAAGAATTATTTTCATATTATAAAGGAAATGAAATTCCAATGTCAGAAAAGAATTCTGATTTTGAAGTATCCTATATTTATGCTAAGGATAAAAAAACTTTAAAATATAG
>DAIMMR010000592.1:0-2049 GCA_036720575.1 Clostridium sp. | reverse complement strand
GACAACCAGATGTTATTTCTATCAGCTGTAAATAGATATTTTGACAGCCTCGAAACTGCCAATATTTTAGATGATCAGTACGATAATAAAGCCGAGATAGATGTGCCCAAGCAAAGACAGGTTTGGGAAAATGCCGGAACTGATACGAGCAAACTTACGGATGCCCAGATAAGAGGCATGACATATAAAAGAGACATTTACCTTGCGGGAGATGTAAAGATACTCTTCGCAATGGAAAACTTATATTTTGGAATAACAATGCACAATTAAAGAACGATCTTTGGATTGTTCTTTTTTTATATCCAATTTTATAAAAGGAAGTGAAATAAATGGCCAGCGTAGAGAATATAGCAAATAAAGTGCTCTCCGGTACAGAGGGCAAGCTTTGGATCAATGGAGAACAAATAGAGGAAGTCAATAAAGTTGAAATAAAAATTGAAGGAGTTTTTGATGATATTGAAATAGCCGGTGTTTATGCTACTATGGGAAGGTTCATGGGCTGGAAAGGTACTGGCACGCTTACATTGTTTAAGATGCATTCAAGAGCATTTAACGCAATAGGTGCTGCATTTAGAGATGGCAAATTCCCGGATGTAGAGATTGAAGCAAGTGTAACCAATGCACAGACTGGTGAAAGTGAAAGAATTGCCCTTTATGGAGTCCAATTTACACAATCGGAATTTAATTATGAAACCAAGAAATCTTCACAGGAAGCTATTCCGTTTAGATTCATTGACTATGAAATATTGGAAAAATTATCTTAAATGAATGACCCCGTTCGATTTGAACGGGGCAATATTTTAAAAAGGAGAGATAAATTATGGCTGACAATAGCAGTACTAAAAAATTAGGCTTTGCAGATATGATAAAAGCAAAAATTAATAAGGATAAAGAAAAGGAAAAGACGGTTGATATAGAGATTAAAAGTTTGGGCGGTCTTGTGACATTTGTGGCACCTCCTGTTAAGCTTATGAAAAAAACGCTTGATGTGGCAGGCAAAAATGATGAAGAAAAGGCGGCACAGGCGCAGAATTATCTTATATATAGCTGCTGCCCGGAAGTAAAAAATCATTACAAAGAGCTTATGAAGGCCTATGAAGTAAAAATACCGTCTGATTTAGTAGATGCTCTTTTTAATGCACAAGAGCAGCAAGAAATAATGAAAAATTTGATGGAAATGTCGGGATTTGATATTAAGGCGATGCAAGAACAAATAAAAAACTCATAGAGGAAAACAATTGGTGGGGTACAATTGCTTTCTATGTTGTCAAAGGAGTAGATCCTAACAGATTTGTAGATATAAGTGAAGAAGAAAAAATATTTTATATAGAAGCCAAAAATCGGCATGAAGAAAAGATATATAAAATTATAAGCAAAGTTTTAGAGGCTTTCTAACAAAGGATAAAAGAGAAGGAACGGAGGAAGAATGTTCAACTGGTTTACAATGGATTAAGGATACCGGAAGCTGATAAAGTGAATCCCTTAATTTTGTTTTCTAACTACAGGTAAAGTATTTTTAAACATAGTCTTTGCGTTATCGTCAGCAAATGGTAAATAAGTTTCTACAAACAAATCATCATTGTTTATATAACCCCCTGTATGATGTATTGCAGGTAGTACAGTCCTAAGTCTTCTTCCTGTCGGTTTATGTGCCCACACTGTAAATCCAAATAACCCCTCTTCAATATTTGACCATAGATATATGTTCTATTCTTATATAAAAAAATTAAGGATAAGAGATATAAGGTAACATCAATTATTGAAGTGCTGAAATATTTTAAAATGGAAGATATGTGGGATATAAATGCTATATACAGGTTAAGAGATGAAGATATAAAGTATATGAAAGATGATTGCTAATTTGATACTTAATGGAAAAATATTCTCCGATTTGATATAATGTGATTATTGAAGGGGGGATATTTTTATGGGTTTAACTTTTAGAAAGTCTATAAATTTAGGGAAGCATATAAAATTAAATTTAAGTAAAAGAGGCCCAAGCTTGAGTGTACATGGTTCAAAACGAGGGAGCATTAATTTTAATAAGCA
>DAIMMR010000591.1:1481-2055 GCA_036720575.1 Clostridium sp. | reverse complement strand
TCTAAAAATGACGTTCCACTTGTATATGATTCCTCAGTTTTTAGACTACCTATGAGGAATTGAAACTTCTTTTTCAGTATATAAATGGTCATTTAAAGAGAGGTTTTTAGACTACCTATGAGGAATTGAAACATAATATTTTCTACTAATGACTCATAGCTATAATGTGTTTTTAGACTACCTATGAGGAATTGAAACATTGTTCCATATCTTTATTATTAAAAGTAATCATAGTTTTTAGACTACCTATGAGGAATTGAAACCCAATAACCTACATAACGTACAAGACGATATAAAAGGTTTTTAGACTACCTATGAGGAATTGAAACTATTAAAAGCAAGGGAGATATAAATCTTGTAAAAGAGTTTTTAGACTACCTATGAGGAACTTGAACAAAAGTGAAAAGTATAAATAACAAAGAACAAATAATGAGAATTTTTAAGCTGTGTGTAAATCAATAATTGATATTTGGACTTTGAACTTTGTTGTTTGATTTTAGGACTACCTATGAGGAATTGAAACTTAGTTAAAAAGGGTGAAGCTAAGTTTGAAGTTAGCGTTTTTAGACTACCT
>DAIMMR010000591.1:0-1471 GCA_036720575.1 Clostridium sp. | reverse complement strand
AATAATTGATATTTGAACTTTGTTATTTGATTTTAGAACTACCTATGAGGAACTTTAAATAAAAGTATAAATAACAAATAACAAAGAACAGATGAGTAGGATTTTCAGGTTAGCTGAAAATTAACAGTATTTGGCATTTAAACTTTGAACTTTGTTATTTAGTTTTAAGACTACCTAATAGTCTATACATATAGAAAAATGATTTTATATACAACGATTAATGTTGTTTACAATTATGATAAGTAAAGTATAGTCTAAAAAAGCTTTAAAGTACCAAAAAAGTATTGAATTTACATGGATATAATGTTAGAATTTATATGTAAAGTAAAAATATTTAAATTTAGAGTACCTACAAGGAATTGAAATCTATAAGTTTAGGATGTGCATGTTTTTAGAATACCTAGAAGGAGTGATTATTTTTTATTTTAGTAAGGGGGATGTTTTTGAGAAAAATATTATATTACTATAAGTTTAATATGTACATAAAGTTTTTATTTTAAAGCATCTTACTATAGAAAACGATTTTATTCGATTATTTACATGTGAAAAAACAACAGAAAGGAGTTAAATATTATGCTTGAAGGTATAATTCAAATAGGAAATTCCATGCTTTCCGGTGGTGGGGATATGCTTTCCAGCTTGATTAAAGATGTGCCATCCAAAAACAGAAAAGAAAAACAAATGCATGTATTGAAAATTTGTTTTAACACACAAAAGGATGAATTCAAATTAGACGCTAAAGAAGAAATTGACAGCGGCACAGCTTTAAAGTATGCATTTATAGGTTCTGCAGATGGACCAGCATCCCCACAATGGTTTGCAACCAGTAATTCGTATTTATATCATATAACCGAAACTTTAAGCAATTTGACTAAAGTAGATTTGGGAAATGAATTAAATGAAAAGATAAAGAGCATATTTAAAACTTATTACGTTGACCTTGGGGATAAATTTAAACCTAAAAATAGGTACATTTTAAATTATAAAAAATGTGGAATTGGCGAAGAAGATGTTTTAGAAACATTAAAAAAAGTTCAAGATGAAGAAACAGAAGAAGATGAAAAGAAGAGATACAAGAATATAACATCATCATTAAAAAAAATTTATTCTAAGGAATTTGAAAGTTATGTTAAAACTCAGTTTGATATAAAAAGTGATGAAATAGGTCTTTACACTATTTTCATAGATGACAAACCTTTAAGTGATTTCAAAGAATATAGACAAGCAATTCTAAAAAGTAAACAAAATGGCAAAGACAATAAGAAAGTCAAAGGCTGCTGCAGTATGTGCGGAAGCGGTGAAAATTTAACGTCAGATTTATCTAAAATGAAAATAAAATATTACACCACAAATCAAATCATATTTGCAAGTGAACTTAAAAGTTATGATAGAAATATGCTTTTATGTAGTAACTGCCTTAATAAACTCATATCAGGAGAAAATTATATAAAAAATAAATTAAATACAAGAC
>DAIMMR010000590.1:0-2059 GCA_036720575.1 Clostridium sp. | reverse complement strand
GTCGCTTTCGCTGTGTGCGATGGGGGTGTTAGCAATGGTAGCGATCGGATAAATTAAAAAGCAATAAATTTGAATATACATAAAAGCAGAGTAGTGTAACTAATTTGCTTTATTTTAATGTGTCCTATTATTAAGATTTTTTTACCGTTCTTTAAGTATAGAAATATAAGTAGTAGTGATCCTGACAGTAAAAGACGAATATCTACAAGCCATTCTGGACTAATATCTTTTTTTTGAAAAAGATATTGAGCTACAGGGCCTGAAACACCCCAAAGCATAGAAGCGGATAGTACTAGTAGTATCCCTTTCATCCTTGAATTGTTTTTTAACGTAATTTGAGTATTCATTGCAATTCCTTTCTGTGATTATTAGTCTTGCTTACTTATCTTAGTTCCATTACTAGTGAGTATGATTGTTCCACTTACATCAGTTCTATATATTTGTATATTTTTCTTTTTAAGTTTATTTATTGTCTTTTTATGTGGATGCCCATATTTATTATTTTTTCCGCAGCTTATTACTGCTATTTTAGGATTAATTTTATCTAGAAATTGTTGTGAAGTGGAGCTTGAACTACCATGATGGCCAACTTTTAATACATCAGCTGATAGATCATAATTTTTATCTATCATTTCCATTTCACTTGTTTTTTCTGCATCTCCTGTAAAAAGAAATTTGGTATTTCCATAAGTTAATTTTAATACTACTGAATAATTATTTGTATCTGGATAACTCTTACTGTTAGGTGCAAGTATTTCTGCAGTTGTATTTTTACCTAAGTCTAACTGTACTCCAGGAGTTGGAGTATCTATCTTCATATTTTTATTCTTTAATTGTTGAATCATATACTCAAAAGTTTTTGTATTAACTATTTTTTTAGGAGTATAAAACTTATCAATACTGTATTTTTTTAGTACATTTCCCATACCACCTATGTGATCTTCATCAGGATGGGTTGCAATTACATAGTCAAGTTTTTTAATATTTTGTTTATTTAAATAAGACATCAATTTGTCTCTACTTTCATTTGGACCAGCATCTATTAAAAGGTTTTTCCCATTTACTTGTATTAATTCACTATCTCCTTGACCTACATCTATATAATGAATTTTAAGTCCGCTGTAGTTGAAAGTACTAGTTGAATTTATATTATTTGTACATCCTGACATTAGAAATATGAAAATAAATACAATTGATAGTATATTAAAGTATTTTTTTATAAATTTCATTCAGTGTCCTCCTTTATGAATTCTATATTAATTTTCCAAATAAATATGTTTACTTATTTCTGATTTTATATTGTCTGATAGAGATTCTCTCTCTTCTCTCGAAAGAGAATCTGTATAAATGGGTTTACATATAGTTATGTTTACAGCTGCAGATTTTATCATAGAATGTACATTTCCCTCTCTTAGCTTATAACTTCCATCTATAGCAATTGGCACTATAGGTACTTTGGATTTCAAAGCCAGTTTTAAACTTCCCTTTTTAAATTCCCCTATTCTAGGACCTTTACTTCTAGTGCCTTCAGGAAATATTACCATACTATGTCCATTATTTAATAGTTCACTACCCATATTTATAGACTTTATGGATTCTCTTATATCATTCCTATTTATAAAAATACAATTAATTTGCTTCATCCAGTAAGAAACTAATTTGAATTTTGTTAGTTCTTTTTTAGCTATAAATCCTACAGTCCTATCTAAAGAAGATAGTATTATAGGTATATCTAAAAAACCTTGATGGTTTGAAACAAAAAGGCAGGGAACTTGTGGAATATTTTCTGTACCTTTTACTTTTATAGGTGCATTTATAAGCTTTAATATAAAATTAGACCACTTTTTTGTACATATATATATATAATTTTCAGCTTCCTTTTCAGAGCCATTTTTCCTAATTCTGTCTAACTTTAATTTTTTAAATAATGAACATACCATGTACAGGGAAAAAACAAAATAAAATGAAATAGTTTTTAGCATAAAGTTATTCCTCCTTGAAAAATTCTAATTATGAGTTCATGATAATACAACATTTATTATATCATATACAGTACTTT
>DAIMMR010000589.1:0-2063 GCA_036720575.1 Clostridium sp. | reverse complement strand
GGCTGTCTTATTAAATTGTCCTGTTCTTTTTGTATAGTCATTACAATGTCTTTTAACTTTTCACCAGCATTTTTGCTAAGTACCATTTGCAGGATTTCATCTTTTACATCTATGCTGGAATCAAACATACCTACTAGATTAGACTTTTTTATAATAAACTGTCTCTTAGAAAGTACTTCTGTTTCTACTTCTCCCATAGGAGATGTATATTTTACAGTCCCCAGTTTACCTGCATAAAACAAAGCAGATACAGGTGATCTCCAGTCAGTTACAATAGGTTCGTAACTTTTCCTTCCTGTCACACCAAACCTACCTATATGTATTTCTTCCTCTCCATATTCATCCTGAAATCTTACTTTTCCAAAATAAGGTGAGTTGCTCAGTATAGTAAGTTCTTTTATACTTTTATTTACCAGCCTATACTGCTCTTCCTTTTCATACATTTCATGATTGAAATACTCTACAACTTTATCTTCATCGTCTTCATATTGTTCCAAATTTTTTTTCCTTAGTTTCAAAATATAATCTATTACTTTTTTTCTAGTCTCAATGCATTCTAAAACCTGTACCTCAATTTCCTTTAAGACTTCTTCTAATTTTTCCTTTTCAAGATTCAGTTCGACTTCTTTCTCCAATTCTTTTTTTAAATCGTCTCTATACATATTACTATCTCCATTTCATAAGTTAACCATTAAGCATTTTCAAAAAATAACCAATAAGAGTTCTAGCCTATTTTCTTTCAAATGCCTTAGAGTAGTTCATAATCAGAGTTTTATATCCTGGGTTTCCTGTTTTTTGTCACTATATTCTTTTATTATGTCCATAAATTCCTCTCCCATTAGGGTCTCTTTTTCAATTAAACTTTCAGATATCTTTACAAGTAAATTCTTATTCTCTTTAATAATACTCTTTGCTGTTTCGTGACATTTTTTTATTATGTTCAAGGTTTCATCATCTATAATTGAGGCCGTTTCCGCACTACAATTTTGCACCGGTCTTCCATCCAAATATCTATCCTGCATTGACTCTAAACCCATCATATCAAATCTATCCGTCATTCCATACATAGTCACCATACTCCTAGCTGTTTCTGTAGCTCTTTCAATATCATTGGATGCACCTGTTGATATACTATTAAACTCTACTTCTTCTGCAGATCTTCCCCCTAGCATGACACATATCTTATCTATCATTTCTTCCTTGCTAACAAGATATTTTTCTTCTGTAGGAAGCTGCATAGTATACCCTAGCGCACCCATGGTCCTTGGAACTATAGTTATCTTATGTACAGGATCCGTATGTTTTAATAATGCAGCCACAAGTGCATGACCTACTTCATGAAAAGCAACAGCTCTCTTTTCAGTATCAGATAAAATTCTATCCTTCTTTTCTTTACCAGCCATAACTACTTCTACTGATTCTTCTAAGTCTTCCTGAATTACTTCTTCTCTACCGTTTTTTACTGCCCTTAAAGCAGCTTCATTTATCATATTAGCCAAATCTGCTCCTACAGCTCCAGGAGTCGATTTTGCTATAGAATTTAAATCTACATCTTCTGAAATTTTAACTCCCTTAGTATGAACTTTAAGTATACTTTCTCTTCCCTTTAGATCAGGTCTATCTACTATAACCCTCCTATCAAATCTTCCAGGTCTTAAAAGTGCCTTGTCAAGTACTTCCGGTCTATTGGTAGCTGCTAAAATTACAACTCCTTTAGAAGAATCAAATCCATCCATCTCTGCAAGAAGTTGATTCAAAGTTTGCTCCCTCTCATCATTTCCAGATACGTTGCCACCTCTACTTTTACCTATAGCATCTATTTCATCTATAAATACTATGCAAGGAGCTTTTTCCTGTGCCTGTTTAAACAAATCTCTAACTCTAGATGCCCCCATACCTACAAACATCTCTACAAAAGCAGAACCTGATATAGAGAAAAATGGGACTTTAGCTTCTCCTGCTACAGCCTTTGCAAGAAGAGTCTTTCCTGTTCCAGGGGGTCCTACAAGGAGTGCCCCCTTAGGAAGTCTTGCACCTATTGATACATATTTTTGAGAGTTATG
>DAIMMR010000588.1:0-2076 GCA_036720575.1 Clostridium sp. | reverse complement strand
GAATATTGAGAAAATATCAAAATTATTAATCACCCAATTGAGGATAATCATAAAATATTTTCTATTTTTTTGTAAGCGATTTGCCTTATTAAGCAGTATAATTTTTAAAAAAGCAAAATAAATAGTCGAATAGAAAAAATTGACTTCTTTGCTTTTTTAAAAAATTAAAGAAATGTAAATATGAAAGAAAAAGAAGAAGAAAAAGGAATTAGCATGGTGATGTTGCCCGAAGATGTCTGGCAAGGGGTGATTTATGGGCCTTTATGGAAACACATTATATCAAGTCTGAAAATTAAAAGAAAGGAGTATAAGATGAATCTGAATCAAAAAGGTGCTTCGTTAGCATCGCAATTTAAAAATAAAATATCGAATGAATTATGATAGACTATATATTAGTAGAATTAGATGAAGAATTATCTTTAAAATCCTTGCGATCCTTGCAATTTGAAGCTCTCTATTCTTCAGGATGGTCGAGATATTATCTTGAAGAATATAATAAAAAGTTGGAGGTGCGGTATCATCCAAATTTCAAAAAATTGAAACTTGATGGAAGTATTCCTTATTTCTGGCAAGGGCATAACTTCACTTTCACCAATAAAAACTTTGTTGATGCTATTAATTATATAAATGAACGTCTTCAAGTTAATTTTTGGAATGGTGTTGTCCATTCCTTTGAATTTGGGGTGATTTTTGAAACCGAAATGAAGCCAAAAACATACATACTTCATCATGCAGCAAAGACTCACGAAAAACTGAAGCAAGATGAAAAAGCTAAAGACAACGGTAATTTTAGGTGGTGGAGAGACAAAAATGTCTCTTTAAAGATGTATGATGCTGGCAAAAATATTTCAATGAAGCAAAGTCTCTCCAAAAGGAAAATACTTCAAGCTTTAGGATGGAAAGCAAAGGGTAATTTTCTGAAATGGGAAGTACATTATAATAGACCTGAATGTTTGAATAAAGGAGATTCACTTAAATTATCCGACCTTGTAGATCCTGACTGGCAAAAGATTTTCAAAGAAGACTTATACGTGCAATATCAAAGACTTATTCCAGTAAAAGATGCTATAATTACACCTGACAACAAAAAGGATTTGTCTACGGCTAAAATTCTAGCCTTGGAACTATCTGAAGAAGCCATTAATCAAGGGCATCCGGCAACATCAGTTAAGAAGAAGCTTTATGCAAAGATAAATGATATACCTGATGAAGTTCTGACGAAACAAGATAAAGATGCAAGGAAAAGACAAATCAGAGAAATATTTGATAAGATACAAGAAGCTCCTGACAGCAAGTGGGATTTGTTAAGAAAAATACAAGAAGCCCTAGATGCTTGTGAGTAAGTACCCCTTTTAATGTGATTAAAAAGCATAAAAATAATTATGCTTTTTATTATTTTAAAGTAATGAGAATAAGATATTCAAAATGAAAAAAGGACGAATAAATTTAGTTGTTTTCAACAGAGTTTTATCTTCATTACAGAAGAAGTATTGGATATAATATTACTGGTTGAAAAGACATATCCGATAATCCTGTACTTCGAACTAAAATTAATAAATTTATATAAAGGAAACAGAAAATGAATATTGGAGAGTTAATGAATAGCGGGCGAAAAATCGTGCTTGAAGTGTCCGTAACAGATTTAAGAGAATTTGCCCTGGAGATTATCAATGAGGTAAATCAGTCTAAGGTTCTTGACAATACAGCCTATACTGCACAGGAATTTGCTGATAAGCATCATGTAGATGTATCAACCTTGTGGAGATGGCGGAAGCAAGGAATTCTCAAGCCGACCAAGATTGGTGGACATGTGTTTTATCATGAAAGCGATTTGCTGAAAGAATCTACTACGTAGTTCTTAATTGACTTTTAAATCACTATGGGAGGTTATCCATTGACTTGATGGATAACCTTTTTTGATTCCTTCTGACATAAAAAACTTGTTTAATAACTATTGTGACCCATTTGTGACCTATTTTTGCTGAGCGAAAAATACAAATGCTTGATATATAAGCAGTTATCAAAATACGTTGTGGACCAGATAGGGCTTGAACCTATGACCTCCAGATTATGAGT
>DAIMMR010000060.1:0-14851 GCA_036720575.1 Clostridium sp. | reverse complement strand
TTTACATGTGGTTTTGTTCTTTCAAATTTTTCTTTTGACATTACTCTTCCTCCTTAAATACACTAATATACTAACTAAAATTAGCTATTTCTATCTCCTACAATTTTCTCTTGAATACTCTTTGGTACTTCTTCATAATGGTCAAATGTCATTGAATAAACTCCTCTACCCTGTGTTCTAGATCTAAGTGTAGTAGCATATCCAAACATTTCAGACAGTGGAACAAAAGCTCTTATAATTTCAGCTCCTGATCTTGGATCCATTCCTTCGATCCTTCCTCTTCTGGAATTTATGTCTCCTATTACATCTCCCATATATTCTTCTGGTATTGTAACTTCAACTTTCATCATTGGCTCAAGTAAAACCGGGTCTGCTTTATTCATAGCATTCTTAAATGCCATAGATCCGGCTATTTTAAATGCCATTTCTGATGAGTCTACATCATGATAAGATCCATCATATAATTTAACTTTAAAGTTTATAGTTTCATATCCTGCAATTACACCATTTTGAGCAGCTTCTTGAATTCCATTATTAATTGGTGTAATAAATTCTTTAGGAATGGCTCCTCCTACAATGGCGTTTTCAAATGTATATCCTTCTTCTGAAGGTGATATCTCTATGGAACAATCACCGTATTGCCCATGTCCACCAGACTGTCTAATAAATTTACCTTGTGCTTTAACAGTTTTTCTAATAGTCTCTTTATAGGCAACTTGTGGTTCACCAACATTACATTCTACTTTAAATTCCCTTTGAAGTCTATCCACAATTATTTCTAAGTGAAGTTCTCCCATACCTGCTATAATTGTTTGACCTGTCTCTTGATCTGTATAAGTTTTAAATGTTGGATCTTCTTCAGCAAGTTTAGCTAAAGCTATACCCATTTTCTCCTGACCAGCCTTTGTCTTTGGCTCTATAGCTACACGTATAACTGGATCTGGGAATTCCATACTTTCAAGTACTATAGGACTGTTTTCATCGCAAAGAGTATTGCCTGTAGTAGTATCTTTTAATCCTACTATAGCACCTAAATCACCTGCACGAAGTTCGTCAACTTCCTGCCTATGATTTGAATGCATCTTTACAAGTCTTGCAATTCTCTCTTTTTTCCCTTTTGTTGAGTTATATACGTAAGTACCGCTCTTCATAATTCCTGAGTAAACTCTTGTAAATGCTAATTTCCCTATAAAAGGATCTGTAGCAATTTTAAATGCCAGTGCAGTTAATGGTGCATTATCATCAGCTACTCTTTCAATTTCCTCTTTAGTATCAGGATCAGTACCTTTTACAGGTGGTACATCAAGAGGTGATGGCATAAAATCAACTACAGCATCTATCATTGGCTGAACACCTTTGTTCTTATAAGAAGATCCACATAAAACTGGAACTATTTTATTTTGAATAACACCTTTTCTCATAGCAGCTACTATTTCTTCTTGTGTTATTTCTGCTCCATCTAAATATTTCATCATTAAATCTTCATCTACATCGGCTACTGCTTCAATTAAAGCTGTTCTATACTCTTCTGCCTTATCTGCTAACTCATCAGGTATTTTAACTTCATCCATAACAGTTCCAAGATCATCTTCATATATTATAGCTTCATTTTTAATAAGATCTACTATACCTTTAAATTTATCTTCTGTTCCAATTGGAATTTGAATAGGAACTGCATTACAGTGTAATCTTTCTCTCAAAGTATTTATACACATATAAAAATCTGCTCCTACTGAGTCCATTTTATTTACATAAACAATTCTTGGGACACCGTAATTATCTGCCTGTCTCCATACAGTTTCTGTTTGTGGTTCAACACCACTTTTAGCATCTAAAACAGTAACAGCTCCATCAAGAACTCTAAGTGATCTTTCAACTTCTACTGTAAAATCTACGTGTCCTGGTGTGTCTATTATGTTTATTGCATAGCCCTTCCATTTACAAAAAGTAGCCGCAGAGGTTATAGTTATTCCTCTTTCTTGTTCCTGAGCCATCCAATCCATTGTAGCTTCACCATCATGTACTTCTCCTATTTTATGGGTTATTCCCGTATAGAAGAGTATACGCTCCGTAGTAGTTGTTTTTCCGGCATCAATATGTGCCATTATTCCTATATTACGGAACTTCTCTAGCGGATATTCTCTTCCCACTTAAATTTCCTCCTCACAAGTATAAATTTAGGATTTGACAAAACTGCTTTAGTAAAAATACCAAAACAGTTTTTAATATTAATATCTATAATGTGCAAAAGCCTTATTAGCTTCAGCCATTTTATGAGTATCTTCTCTCTTCTTAACAGCTGCACCTGTATTATTTGCTGCATCCATTAATTCTAGAGCAAGTCTTTCTCTCATATATTTTTCATTTCTTTTTCTTGATGCAATAAGAAGCCATCTTATTCCTAAAGTCTGTCTTCTCTCTGGTCTAACTTCTATTGGAACCTGATATGTTGCACCACCAATTCTTCTTGCTTTTACTTCTAGTAAAGGCATTATATTGTTCATTGCCTCTTCAAAAACTTCCATTGGCTCCTTATTTGTTTTTTCATGAATTATGTCAAAAGCTCCGTAGCATATTTTTTGAGCTACTCCCTTTTTACCATCTTCCATTATACTGTTCACTAATTTTGTAACTACCTTACTATTATATACTGGATCTGGTAATACATCTCTTTTTCCTATATGTCCTTTTCTTGCCACTTTTCTTCCCTCCTTAACAATTAAAATTTAAGTTCATCGGTACTCGGCTTTAAATAAAGCCGCAAAGTGCTTTGTACTCCTGCAAAATATGATAAAGTACTGTAAATATATATAAACGCTGAAGACATAGCACTAATACTCAACTTAATTAATCAATTACTTTTGTTTTGGCTTTTTTGCGCCATATTTTGATCTTGACTGTAATCTGTCGGCAACTCCAGCTGAATCCAGTGCTCCTCTTACAATATGATACCTAACACCTGGAAGATCTTTAACTCTTCCTCCTCTTATTAGAACAACGCTGTGCTCTTGTAAGTTATGTCCTATACCTGGTATATACGCACTTACTTCATATCCATTTGTCAACCTAACTCTGGCAATTTTTCTAAGTGCTGAGTTTGGCTTTTTAGGAGTAGTAGTTTTTACTACTGTACAAACTCCTCTTTTTTGTGGACATTCTTTTAGTGCTGGTGCTGTTGATTTTGTGCTTATTGTCTTTCTGCCTTTTCTTACTAATTGGCTTATTGTTGGCATATCTACACCTCCTCTTTTAATTAAAATATCTTACAATTTATATTAATTATTCTTGAAAGCTTATTTAGTATACTGTACATTTAATCTTTTAATACAGCAGCTGTAGCAGCTCCTACATCTATACCACATAGTTTTCCCAATTCTTTCATAGTATCTATATAAATCAATTCTGGGGAATTATCATTAATTAACACTTTTACTGACTGTATTAACTTATCATCAGCATCTTTAGCTATATAAACAGTTTTTGCAGTACTATTCTTTATTGCTTTAACTGTTTGCTTTAAACCGACAACCTTGTTTCCTTTTAGTCTGTTAACCATTATTTTATTCCCTCCTTCAATGCTATATAAATAAAGTACATAATGCTTTGTTCTTGAAAAAACACACAGATGTATTTTATCATTTTAATATTGCTATGTCAATAAATTATATGCTACACTTCTGTCTCATCACTTACCTGTTTTTCATCAGATTTATCTTCTGTATTAATTCTTACAGACCTATACCTAGTCATACCTGTTCCTGCTGGTATAAGTTTACCTATAATTACATTCTCTTTCAATCCTAGTAGTGGATCTATTTTACCCTTTATAGCTGCGTCTGTAAGAACTCTTGTAGTTTCCTGAAATGAAGCTGCAGAAAGGAAAGATTCAGTTGCAAGTGCTGCTTTAGTTATACCAAGCAAAGCTACCCTGCCTTTAGCTGGTTCTCCACCGTTAGCCTCCACTTTTTCATTAGCCTCTTCAAAGTCAAACATATCAATCATAGTTCCTGGAAGCAATTCTGTATCTCCCGATTCCTCTATTTTAATCTTTCTTGTCATCTGTCTTATTACTACTTCCAGATGCTTATCATTTATATCAACACCCTGAAGTCTATAAACTTTTTGAACTTCAGACAAAAGATAATTTTTAGCTCCCTGAACACCTTTTATTCTCAAAATATCATGTGGATTTACAGAACCTTCTGTTATTTCATCTCCAGCACTTATTACATCTCCATTTGATACTTTAAGTCTTGAACCAAACGGTATATCATAGCTTACTTCTTCTCCAGTATCCATAACTATGGAAATGCTTCTCTTCTTTTTGGTTTCTTCCATTTTTACAGTACCTGAAACCTCACTTACTATAGCAAGCCCCTTTGGTTTTCTAGCCTCAAATAATTCTTCAACTCTAGGAAGACCTTGAGTTATATCAGATCCTGCAACTCCTCCAGTATGGAAAGTTCTCATAGTAAGCTGTGTACCTGGCTCTCCTATACTTTGAGCTGCTATTATACCTACAGCCTCTCCTATATCAATTTTCTTTGCAGTAGCCATATTCATACCATAGCACTTTGCACATACTCCATGTTTTGATTTGCAAGTAAATACGGACCTAATTTTTACTTTTTTAATTCCAGAAGTCTCTATTTTCTCAGCCATTTTGGGATCCATATAAACGTCTTTTGGTACTATTATTTCTCCAGTTTTAGGATCTTTAATATCTTCAGCAGAATACCTACCAGTAAGTCTTTCTGCCAAACTTTCTATAACTTCATTTCCCTCTTTTATTTCAGAAACGTCATATCCTTCGTGAGTTCCACAATCTTCTTGTCTTACTATAACATCCTGGCTTACATCTACAAGCCTTCTTGTAAGATAACCAGAGTCAGCTGTCTTTAATGCAGTATCTGCATTACCTTTTCTAGCTCCGTGAGTTGATATGAAGTATTCTAGTACATCCAAACCTTCCCTGAAAGATGATCTTATAGGAAGTTCTATTATCTTTCCTGAAGGATTTGCCATAAGTCCTCTCATACCTGCAAGCTGCTTGATCTGACTTTTAGATCCTCTAGCTCCTGAATCCGCCATCATAAATATTGGATTAAATTTATCTAGATTATCCATAAGTGCATCTGCAACATCTTCTGTAGTTTTAGTCCATTTCTCTATAACCCTTTGATATCTTTCTTCCTCTGATATAAATCCTCTTCTATACATTTTTTCTATTTTATCTACTGCTGCATCTGCTTCAGCTAAGAGCCTTTTTTTAGCTTCTGGAACCACCATATCTGAAGTGGAAACTGTTATACCACTTATAGTAGAATAATGATATCCTCTAGCTTTTATTTTATCAAGCATTATGGAAGTTTTAGTAGCACCATGCTTCATATAGCATTTATTTATTATCTTTCCTAAGTTTTTCTTAGCTACAAGAAAATCAATTTCAAGTTTAAACTCGTTCTCAGGTTTACTTCTATCTACAAATCCCAAATCTTGAGGTATGGATTCATTAAATATTATTTTACCTGGGGTGGCATCAATTATACCACTTATAGTTTTTCCGTCCTTAACCTTAGTAAGTCTAACCTTTATTTTGGCATTAATATCAACCTGCTTTAACTGATATGCCATTATTACTTCATCCGGCGAAGAAAAAATTCTACCTTCTCCTTTAGCTCCATCTTTTTCTATAGTTAGATAATATGAGCCAAGTACCATATCCTGTGTAGGCACAACTACAGGCTTTCCATCTGAAGGTTTTAATATATTATGTGCAGCAAGCATTAAAAATCTAGCCTCTGATTGAGCTTCAACAGATAGAGGGACATGTACCGCCATTTGGTCTCCATCAAAATCTGCATTATATGCAGTACAAGCTAATGGATGAAGTTTTATAGCCCTACCCTCTACAAGTACAGGCTGGAATGCCTGAATTCCTAATCTATGGAGAGTTGGAGCACGATTTAAAATTACTGGATGGTCTGTTATTACTTCTTCTAATACATCCCATACTTGAGGCTGTACTCTTTCTACCATCCTCTTTGCACTTTTAATATTATGTGCCAGACCACTTTCTACTAATTTCTTCATCACAAATGGCTTAAATAATTCAAGTGCCATTTCTTTAGGTAAACCACATTGATACATTTTAAGTTCAGGTCCAACTACTATAACAGAACGTCCAGAGTAATCTACACGTTTGCCCAGCAAATTTTGTCTGAATCTACCTTGCTTACCTTTTAGCATATCAGATAATGATTTTAAAGGTCTATTCCCAGGTCCTGTTACTGCTCTTCCACGTCTACCATTATCTATAAGGGCATCTACAGCTTCTTGAAGCATCCTCTTTTCATTTCTAACTATTATATCCGGTGCACCTAAATCTAATAACTTTTTAAGCCTATTATTTCTATTTATTACTCTTCTATAGAGATCATTTAAATCTGATGTAGCAAATCTTCCTCCATCTAATTGAACCATAGGTCTCAAATCAGGTGGAATTACAGGTATTACATCTATAATCATCCAATCAGGCTTATTACCAGATTTTCTAAAAGACTCAACTACTTCCAATCTCCTAATTATCCTTACTTTTTTTTGCCCTGTACTGGTTTTCAAATTTTCTTTTAGAGTTGAAGACATCTGATCTAAATCTATCTCTTCTAACAGTTTCTTAACAGATTCAGCACCCATACCTGCTACAAAATTTTGCTCACCATATTTGTCTGCAGCTTCCCTATATTCTTTTTCAGTTAAAAGTTGCTTCTTTAACAGTTGAGTTTCTTTTGGGTCTAAAACAACGTAAGATGCAAAATACAGTACTTTTTCAAGAGCTCTAGGTGACATATCCAAAATCAGTCCCATACGGGATGGTATTCCTTTAAAGTACCATATATGGGATACAGGAGCTGCAAGCTCAATATGTCCCATTCTCTCTCTTCTAACCTTTGCCTTAGTTACCTCAACACCGCACCTATCACAAACTATACCTTTGTATCTTATCCTCTTGTACTTACCACAGTGGCATTCCCAATCTTTAGTTGGTCCAAAAATTCTTTCACAGAACAGTCCATCTCTTTCAGGTTTTAACGTTCTATAATTTATTGTTTCCGGTTTCTTTACTTCACCTCTTGACCATTCTCTTATTTTTTCTGGTGAAGCTAAACCTATTTGAAGTGCATCAAAATTATTTAATTCAAACAAGGGTACATCCTCCCTTCCTAATGTTCATCATTAAAATCATCTATTTCCAAATCACTCTGCAAATCATCTAAAGTAAGATCTTCATAGTCTAAATCAATATCCTCATCGCTGTTATTTTCAGTATCGCTATTTCCTTTTTGTTCACTATTATCATCATTATTTTGTTCTTGAGACAACTCAGTAGAATCTTCTTTTCCTTCTATATTTACATCTAGTTTTTCCATCTCTTCGTCCACAGACTCTTTAAGCTCAATTTCCTCTTTATTATCATTTAATACTTTTACATCCAAGCATAAAGCTTGAAGTTCCTTTATCAGAACTTTAAATGATTCTGGGATGCCAGGTTGTGGTATATTTTCACCTTTTACAATAGCTTCATAAGTTTTGACTCTTCCAACTACATCGTCTGACTTAACTGTCAATATTTCCTGAAGTGTATGAGCTGCTCCATATGCCTCTAATGCCCAAACTTCCATTTCACCAAATCTTTGGCCACCAAATTGAGCTTTACCACCCAATGGCTGTTGAGTTACTAACGAATATGGTCCCGTAGATCTTGCATGGATCTTATCATCAACCAGATGTGCTAATTTTAAGATATACATATATCCTACAGTTACAGGCCTATTGAACTCTTCTCCTGTTCTACCATCATATAGTATTGTTTTTCCGTCTTCTCTATATCCTGCTTTTTTCAAGCATTCCAATATATCTTCTTCTGTAGCTCCATCAAATACTGGAGTTGCTACATGCCATCCTAATTTGCTAGCAGCCCATCCTAAATGCACTTCTAGTACCTGACCTATATTCATACGTGAAGGTACACCAAGTGGATTTAAGCATATCTGAAGAGGTCTTCCATCTGGTAAAAAAGGCATATCTTCTTCTGGAAGCACTCTAGAAATAACACCTTTATTTCCGTGTCTTCCTGCCATTTTATCCCCTACAGATATCTTTCTCTTCTGAGCTATATAACATCTAACTAGTTTGTTAACTCCTGGTGAAAGCTCATCACCATTTTCTCTTGTAAATACTTTTACATCTACAATTATACCTGATTCACCATGTGGTACTCTAAGAGATGTATCCCTAACTTCTCTGGCCTTTTCACCAAATATTGCTCTTAAAAGTCTTTCTTCTGCTGTAAGTTCCGTTTCTCCTTTAGGTGTTACTTTACCTACAAGTATATCTCCTGCCCTAACTTCAGCACCTATTCTTATGATCCCTCTTTCATCTATATCCTTTAAGGCATCTTCTCCTACATTTGGTATATCTCTTGTAATTTCTTCTGGTCCTAATTTTGTATCTCTAGCCTCAGATTCATATTCCTCTAGATGTATTGATGTAAATACATCTTTTTTTACTAACTCTTCAGATATAAGCATTGCGTCTTCATAATTATATCCTTCCCAAGTTGTAAATCCCATTCTAATATTTTTTCCAAGTGCTATTTCTCCAAGATCTGTAGAAGGTCCATCTGCTAAAACTGTTCCCTTTTTAACTACTTCCCCTTTTTCAACTATAGGCCTTTGATTAATGCATGTGCACTGGTTAGATCTCTGGAACTTAAGAAGTCTATAAACATCTGTGCCTCCATCTGAGTCTCTCTTAACCCTTACTTCGTTAGCACACACATAAGAAACAACACCTGCATTCCTAGCCTTAGGAAGTACTCCTGAATCTACTGCAGCCTTGTATTCAATACCCGTTCCTACAATAGGTGCCTGTGGCTTCAAAAGTGGAACCGCCTGTCTTTGCATATTTGAGCCCATAAGTGCACGGCTGGCATCATCATTTTCAAGGAATGGTATCATAGCTGTAGCTACAGAAACCAACTGCCTTGAAGACACATCCATATAATCAACGTCTTGGCCAGGTACTACAATAACATCTTCTTTATCTCTAACCGTAATTTTATTATCTATAAAATTACCATTTTCATCAAGAGGCTCGTTTGCCCTGCCTATTAAATATTCATCTTCTTCATCTGCTGTCATATATATAATTTCATTTGTAACTCTCTTATTTTCCTTATCTACTTTTCTATAAGGTGTTTCTATAAAACCATATTGATTAACTCTTGCGTACGTAGCCAAGGAGTTAATGAGTCCTATATTAGGTCCTTCTGGTGTCTCTATTGGACACATTCTTCCATAATGTGAGTGATGAACATCTCTAACTTCAAATCCAGCTCTTTCTCTTGAAAGTCCGCCTGGTCCTAAAGCAGATAGTCTTCTCTTATGGGTAAGTTCCGACAATGGATTAGTTTGATCCATGAATTGAGAAAGCTGGGAACTTCCAAAAAACTCTTTTATGGACGCAGCTACAGGTCTTATATTTATAAGAGCCTGAGGCGTTATAACTTCCTGATCCTGTATGGTCATTCTTTCCTTAACCACTCTCTCCATTCTTGAGAGACCTATTCTAAATTGGTTTTGAAGTAATTCACCAACAGACCTAAGTCTTCTATTGCCAAGATGGTCTATATCATCAGTATGGCCTACTCCATAGGCTAATCCCAATTCATAGCTAACAGTAGCGTACATATCATCCCTAACTATATGTTTTGGAATTAATTCATGGATATTCTTTTTTATTTGCTCCTTAATGCTTTCCTCATCACTATAATTATCTAAAATTTTCTTTAAAGTGGGATAATGGACACTTTCCTTTATATTTAAATCATCTATATCAAAGTCAATAAAACTACGTATATCTACAAAGTTATTACCTATAACTCTTAAAACTATATCTTCAATTTGAATATCTACTACGTTTATTCCACACTGTTGGATTTCTACTGCCTTTTCTCTATCTATCTTTTCACCTTTTTGGATAAGAATTTCTCCTGTATCTGGATTAACTACATCCTGTGCTGCTATCTGATTAGCAATTCTTAGGTGTAATGATAACTTTTTATTGAATTTATATCTTCCAACCCTTGAAAGATCATATCTTTTCGCATCAAAAAATAAAGATTCAATTAGTGACTGGGCACTATCCACTGTAGGAGGTTCTCCCGGTCGTAACCTTTTATATATTTCAAGCAAAGCCTCTTCATGAGTCTTTGTATTATCTTTTTCAATTGTGGCTTTTAGCCTTTCATCCTCTCCAAAGAAATTAGTAATTTCTGCGTCTGTACCATAACCCATGGCTCTAATAAGAATAGTTATAGGTAACTTTCTAGTTTTATCTATTCTAACGTATATTACACTGTTAGAGTCAGTTTCATATTCTAGCCAAGCTCCTCTATTAGGTATTACAGTTGAAGAAAAAAGATTTTTTCCTGTTTTATCAACTGAAAGATCATAATATACACCTGGTGATCTTACAAGTTGGCTAACTATAACTCTCTCTGCGCCATTAATTATAAAGGTTCCTTGCTCCGTCATAAGAGGGAAATCTCCCATAAAAACTTCTTGCTCTTTAACTTCACCAGTTTCTTTGTTAATTAGCCTTACCTTTACTTTTAAAGGTGCTGCATAAGTTGCATCTCTTTCTTTACATTCTTCTACAGAATATTTGATATTATCCATATCTAACTTATATCCTACAAATTCCAAATTAAGGTTAGCAGTGTAATCTTGAATAGGATTAATATCATCAAATACCTCTTGTAATCCTTCTTTCAAAAACCAATTGTAGGAATCTAACTGAACCTCAATTAAATTAGGCATGTGGCCTATTTCTTTAAGTCTGGAAAAGCTCATTCTTGTTCTTTTACCAACCTGGACAGGATGTACCATTGATTTTTCACCCCTTGCATAAACTAAAAATAGCCAAAAACATTCATAATGTATGTATATATATGTACTATATGGATGTTTATGGATTTATTAATTGCCATTGTAATAGTATAACCTATTTTTTTATAATTAATTCAATTTGTGTTAAATAATAAAGTATTTACGTTTTCTGCATAACTAATCAATGCAATTTATTATATTATCATAATATCAAAAAATTGTCAACAATAAAATTTGTAAATTTATAATAAAAAACTATAAAAGGAGCACTTTAAATTAAAGTGCCCCTTTTATAAGCCTTATATTAATTTATTACTTTAATTCTATTTCAGCACCAATTTCTTCAAATTTAGCTTTCATAGCTTCAGCATCTTCTTTGCTTATAGCTTCTTTTAAAGTCTTAGGAGCTCCATCTACTAAACCTTTAGCGTCTTTTAATCCTAATCCTGTTACTTCTCTAACTGCTTTTATAACTTTTATCTTTTCTCCACCTGCAGCTTTAAGTACTACGTCAAATTCAGTTTTTTCTTCTGCTCCAGCTGCAGCTCCTGCTCCTGCAGCTCCTGCTACTGCTACTGGTGCTGATGCACTTACTCCAAATTCTTCTTCACATGCTTTTACTAATTCATTTAATTCTAAAACACTCATCTCTTTTATTGCTTGAATGATTTCTTCTTTACTCATTAATGAACACCTCCAAAATTTCTCTCTTTAAATTATTAAGCTTCTTCTGATTTTTGTTTTTTTCCAATTGCATTTAATGCATATACAAAATTTGATACCGGAGCTTTGAAGCTTCCAAGTAATTTTGCAATAAGTACTTCTTTCGGTGGTACTGTAGCAAGCTCTTTAACTTTATTTTCATCAAAGATTTCGCCTTGAATAACTCCTGCTCTTAGCTCTAAAACCTTATGATCTTTTGAAAAATCATTAAGAATTCTTGCTGGTGCAGTTGGATCTTCATATCCAAATGCTATAGATATTGGACCTACAAAGTAATCTTCTAATTGGTCAAATCCCAATTCTTTAGCAGCTCTTAAAGCTAATGTATTTTTGTAAACTTTATATTCTACACCTGCATCTCTTAATTCTTTTCTAAGTTTAGTATCCTCTTCTACAGTTAGCCCCTGATATTTAGCTAATATTACGCCCTGAGCTTTTTCCATTTTTTCCTTAATTTCTTGAACTCTAGCTTCTTTTACTTCTCTATAATTCTTTTTCACTGTGTATCCACCTCCTTGCAGTCTAAACTACAATACATAATAAACATATATAAATTAAAAAGCCTCTCCATAGACACAGAGAGAGACCAACTATACTTTATATTGGAATCCTTGATAGGTTGGTTACACCGTTATGCTATCGCACCTATTGTCTACGGAATATTTACATATTTACATATTTAATTTTTAGCATTACATACAAGTTAATTTAAGCTAAAACTTTTGTTGAATTTATTTTTATTCCTGGTCCCATAGTACTTGATATTACTACAGACTTCAAATATTGACCTTTAGATGCTGATGGTTTCGCTTTTACTATAGCTTCCATTAATGTATGAAAGTTATCTAATAATTTTTGTGATTCAAAAGATCTCTTTCCTATTGGAACATGAATTATACTAGTTTTATCTACTCTATATTCAACTTTACCAGCCTTAATCTCATCTATTGCCTTTGCAACATCAAAAGTAACAGTACCAGATTTAGGGTTTGGCATTAACCCCTTAGGTCCAAGCACTCTTCCTAATTTTCCTACAACTCCCATCATATCTGGAGTTGCTACAACAACATCAAAATCAAACCAATTTTCTTTTTGAATTTTATCAACATATTCTTGTGCACCTACATAATCTGCTCCTGCTTCCTGAGCTTCTTTAACTTTAGCGCCTTTTGCAAATACAAGTACTTTAACTTTCTTTCCTGTTCCATGAGGAAGAACTACAGCTCCTCTAACTTGTTGATCTGCATGTCTTGGATCTACTCCAAGTTTTAATGCTAATTCTATTGTTTCATCAAACTTTGCTTTTGATGTTTTTAAGACAAGTTCTATAGCTTCTGATGGTTCATATAATGTACCTTTATCAATAAGCTTAGCACTTTCTATATACTTTTTTCCCATGTCGAAATCCTCCCTTGTGGTTTTAGCGGTTTATACCTCCCACTTATTTTGGTTAACTAATCTTCTACAGTTATTCCCATACTTCTTGCAGTTCCTGCTATCATCTTCATAGCAGTTTCAACTGATGCAGCATTTAAATCTGGCATTTTTGTTTCAGCAATCTGTCTTACTTGCTCTTTAGTTACCTTAGCAACTTTAGTTTTATTTGGTACACCAGATCCACTTTCTATTCCTGCTGCTTTTTTTAGTAATACTGCTGCTGGAGGAGTCTTTAGTATAAAACTAAAAGATCTGTCCTGATATACAGTAATTACTACTGGAATTATAAATCCTGCCTGTTTAGCAGTCTTAGCATTGAATTCCTTACAGAAACCCATAATATTTACACCATGCTGTCCAAGTGCTGGTCCAACCGGTGGTGCTGGGCTTGCTTTTCCTGCAGGAAGTTGAAGTTTTATCATTCCTACTACTTTTTTAGCCATAATATACACCTCCTATATGTGGTTATGTATAAATACATCTCCCACTTACTATAAACTTTTGCTTTATGCATTATTCTATTTTTTCTATTTGATTAAAATCAAGTTCAACAGGAGTTTCCCTGCCAAACATGTTAACTAAAGCTTTAATTTTTCTTTTCTCAGTATTTATTTCCTGGACAACAGCTAAGAAGTTCTCTAATGGTCCCGATTTCACCTTTACATTTTCTCCTACTGATATATCTACATTTATTGGTTTATCGCTAATTCCCATATTCTTTACTTCTTCATCAGTAAGTGGAACAGGTTTAGAACCAGGTCCAACAAAGCCTGTAACTCCTCTAGTGTTTCTAACTATATACCAAGAATCATCAGTCATTATCATGTGTATTAAAACATATCCCGGAAATACTTTTTTTAAAGTTATTTTCTTTTTCCCATCTTTAATCTCAACTTGCTCTTCCATTGGAACCTGAACATCATCTATCCAATCATAAAGATTCCTATTTTCTACGGTTTTTTCAAGATTAACTTTAACTTTATTTTCATAACCAGAATATGTATGAACTACATACCACTTAGCTTTATCTGACATAACTCTAGGGACAAAATTATTTCTTAGTCCCTACCTCCTTTTTATTTCATAATAATCTTAGCTAAAGAATTAAATTCAAAATCTATAACTCCAACAATCACCACATAAATAGCACAAAATATAATAACGGCAATTGTAGCTTTTTTTGTATGTTCTTTAGAGGCCCAAGTTATCCGTTTGAATTCTGATACTAGTCCTTTAAAGAAATTAAAGAACCCACCTTCAAGTGCTGTCTGCTTATCAACTTTTTTCATATCACCGTTTGCACCCATTTGCTCACATCCTCAAAACAATTTAATATGTGCCTCTACAATACTATCTAGTTTCCTTATGAACTGTGTGTTTATGACAAAAAGGACAATACTTTTTCATTTCTAATCTATCTGGATCATTTTTTTTGTTTTTCATTGTATTGTAATTTCTTTGTTTACAATCTGTACATGCTAGTGTCACTTTTACTCTCATTACTCTCTAACCTCCTAAATATAGCTCACAAACATAATCAATTAGAAATTTATCTTAAAATCATGCATTACTTAACTAAATTATCACAACTTAGTTTTTCTGTCAATGGCTTAAAAATATAAACAGGTATTACCTAATTTTTTGCTTCCAAAAGGACTGGATTTAGAAACCCAGTCCCTAAAATATTACTCAGTTATTGTAGTAACAACACCTGAACCAACTGTTCTTCCGCCTTCTCT
>DAIMMR010000587.1:0-2080 GCA_036720575.1 Clostridium sp. | reverse complement strand
AAAACATAAAAATAGATTACATAAATATTATAGAAATCAAATAGATAAAAAGAAATTAGAAAAATTAAGTAAAGTTGGTTGGTGGATAGTGTCTGATAGAAGTACACACAAAGCTAGGTGTTATTATAGTGGAAGAAGAGGATTTATTAAAAAGGTGTCAAATAAAAAGGTCAGAAAGTATAAGGACTTAGGTAACTATGCAAATTATAGGAAGGTCTATGATTATTGGTATGAATTATTTTAAATGCTTTAAAACGATTAATTTATCAGGAAAGAGGTGAAATATGAAGTTAGAATTTAATTGGAAATATAAAGATTATGAATTAAGGGCAGTCCCAGAACGATTGGTAAGGTTTAGTGAAGATGAGGAAAATACAACAATAGAATTATTAAAATGGAATACAAAAGAAACTGGTGAAAGATATTGCTTTACTGTAGCTTATTGGATATACAAAGAAGGATATGAATTAAGATTTGTAGGAGATAGAATGTTTGAATGTATAGTTGATGAAGATATTCCTTTGATATGGGAACAACTAAAATTAGCACAAAAGGTATTAGATAAGTTTGAGTTAGAAGATACATTTGAGGAATATATGGATTAAAAGAGGCATTTTAAAAGGAGATTGTGTATTGAAGCCAGTAAACATAAATGATGCTATAAAGATATTATCATCATATGTAAATTATGATAAAGATATGGGAGAAAAGTTATTGCTCGTTACCACTTCAGATAAGTCTATTGGTGGTAGAGCTAGTGTAAAAATAAAAGGTATATATCAAGGTTTTGACTGGGAACAAGGGGAAGTAAGAATAGAAACTGATGAGCAAATTGTTAAAAAATATAATGATAGAGATGTAGAAAAAGACAAATGGTATTTTACAGAGAGAATTACCAATAAAAAATATTCAGTATGTTCAGCTTGTCATTATAGGGTTGGCAAGAAAGATAATTACTGCAAACATTGTGGACAAAAGCTGAGTGATGTAATAATTGATAAGGATTTTGTACTATAAAAAGGATATTATATTGAGAATTGTAAATAAAATATAAAAAAGGAGTGGTATTTATTGCATTAAGTGAGAAAGAAAAGGAAAGAAGAAAAGAACAAATAAGATTAGACAGGTGGAGCAAACAACATAAAATGATAAATAATACAGACTATAAGAGATGTAATAGATGTAAAGAATGGCTTCCAGCAACAACAGAATATTTTTATAAAAACAAAGCAAATGGTATTGATGGATTGTTCCCTTACTGTAAAAAATGCAACATCAATAAATCATTGGTGTGGAGGGATGAAAATTTAGATAAATGTAGATATTACGACCGAAAAAGATCTCAGAAATCACATCGAAAAATAAAAGTAAGAGCTTATAATGAAAAGTACAGAGAGCAGGGTGGATATTTATTATGGCAAAGAAAAAACAAAGATAAAATCAAAGAATACAATACATATAGAGAAATGCATAAACAACATGATATAACTGAAGGTGAATGGAATAATTGTAAAAACTATTTCAATTACGAATGCGTTTATTGTGGTATAGCCGAAGATGAGGCAGAAAAAATATACAATAACAAACTTCACAAAGACCATGTAATATACGATGGAGCAAATGATTTAAGTAATTGTGTACCTGCTTGTAAAAGTTGTAACAGCAAAAAGCATACTTTTGAATTAGAAGAATGGTATAAGAGTGATGAAAATTTTACTCAGAAAAGATTAGAAAAAATACAGAGATGGTTAAACCAAGACTATACATATTATATTGAGAAGATTTAAGTTAAAATTATTGTTTTAAAAGGAAAATGAGGTGATAATTTGAAAAAGTATACAGTTGAATTAACTGAAAGAGAGATATTATTATTAAATTCGTGGCTAAATGCAATAAAAGAAGAAAAACCCAATTATTATAATAAGTATACTCATACGGTATTTGATATATTTGGAATCAAAGCTGATGAAATATTCGAAAATACAAGAAAGAAATATAATGAACTAAAGTTTCAGATGGAATATGAGAGTAGATGGATGGGTGATAAAAAGTAACATGAAATGATAAAATCACTGTTTTA
>DAIMMR010000586.1:0-2085 GCA_036720575.1 Clostridium sp. | reverse complement strand
CTCCTAAAATGATAGAATTTTAATATTTACCTTTCCAATAAATTCCTAATTTTATTCATTTTTAATTCTTTCTTTAAATATTTCACAATTATCACACAATTCTAAGCAATTCATACAAGGATCATCTTCCAAATCATCATCTTCTTCAATGTCTGTTGCTTGTTGAATTATATCATTACAATATTTATCAGCTTCTTTAATATCTTCTAAACATCCTAATATAGTCTTTTTATAATCACGAATACTTACTATTCCTGTGACTATTAACACTATATTTTCCAAAGCCATCATTAATCCAGTAGCAAAGAAATCTGCTCTGATAACATTGTTTATATTGTATTCTCTTGTTACTAATAAAAATGTTCCAATTATTACTAAAAAGAAACATATTATATTTACAATAATGAATTTAACGGCATGAGTCGGCACTGATTGTTTAATTGTTCTTCTTAATAAATCTTCCACGATTTTCCCCTTATAATTATTTTCTTATTAATAATTCTTTATTTTCATAAATATTTCCTATTACTTCCCAATAATAGCAATCTCTGATTTTTTGCTCTTGCCCATTATAGCAAAATCTAAAACTACTGTGATTATTAATCCATCTTATTACTCCAATATCTTCAACCCAATATGTCCCAGTAACTGGATTTCCAGCAAATCTTCCAAATTTAACAATATAATTTTCATAGATTTCTTTCCCATTAACATCATCCAATCCTATGTACCTCAATATTTCAAACCTATCTGGAAACACCGATTCATGAGTTGTTCCTTCTAATGTTCTTAAAATTAAATCACCATTAAGATTTATCAATAATTCCTGTACGTTTCCTTTATACGCTTCGTATATATTTTCCCAAAAACAATTATTTTCTTTATCCCAAATTCTAAATTTATTTTTCTTCATTTTATCCACCTTTTAATTTATTCTTTTACTATCATAACAGCAATGTATTTTGATCCAAAACCAAGTATCAACAAATTCATCCATATTCCCAATGGCTACTCCTATAAAAAAATGTTTAAATAACTGCTTAAATAACCATTTCATATGCTTCATATCTTGTTTATCAAAATTCCATATTCTTTTTAATACTTTCATCTTAATCCTCTTTCCGATAAAAAATATCTTTTATTCCCCGTCCATTAATAACTTATCTCTGTTCTCTTTAATTCTTAACAGATGTAGAAAATATAATATATCACAAGCATCTTTGTTAGATATCTCATTGCGATTAAATCTATAATCACTTTTTAATCCAACTTTCATCACCACAGTGCCATGTCTAGGACACATTCCATAACTGCATGTAATTCCTTGTCCTGACCATCTATCATAATCTTTACAACCGAGATATTCTTTTTTCATAATTTTAAATCCAGTTGCAACATCTTCAATTGCTTCTATTAATTTTGCTTCAGCATCACCACGAAAATACTTTTTAAATCCTTCTGTGTATATGTATTTTTTAGCATTAGCAATCTTATCGGCATCAAAATTGTTTAATAATAAATTCTGATAATATTCTGTTTTATTTATTTCTGCATTTATGTCGCTTAATTCTCTTTTATAATTTTCTGTCAACTTTTCTCTTTCCTTAATTAATTCCTTTTGTTTTAATTGTAAATCTACTAAATTGATTTCCATTTTATTCTCCTTTTTAATTTAATCTTTATAATAGAAGTAATTTTTTATTGTGCTTCTTTATGTATTTCTTCTTTTAATATTTCTTGACACTCTTCACAATAATCTGAATAATCTTCAGCTAATCTCTCCAAACACATTATACACATTTTCATTAAATCACCCTTGTCCTTATTGTATCATTGTAGCATATTTTTGTTTTGTTGCCAATCCTCCTCTTATATATTTTTCTTCCCAATTAGCATCTAAAATCTTTTTAATTTCATTGTACTTAGTATAATTCACATTTTTTAACCTATGTAAGTCCTTATGTACTGTCGATTTGCTCATTTTAAAATAATTTGCTGTCTGTCTTATTGTTCCTTCAGTCTCTAACATGTAATCTGCTACACTTAAAATCCTTTGTTCCATTTCATCATGTTTCATTTTAATTT
>DAIMMR010000585.1:0-2093 GCA_036720575.1 Clostridium sp. | reverse complement strand
GTTTACTGGCAGCAAAGGTTTCGACAAATGAAGGAAAATCGTTCTACATAGTCTAGCAATTTCCAGCATTTTAATATTTATTTTTTACCATATTTTATATTATTATAAAATAGATGTCGAATTAAAGGGGATTGCTTAAATATGCTGCTGATAAAAAAATATAGACTTGCTAAAAATATTACCTTAAGAGAATTGTCCGTTTTGGCTGGCTGCTCTTATGGTTATTTAAGCCAGCTTCAAAATGGGAAGAGAAGAAATCCGTCATGGAATTTAACTAAGAAAATAGCACGTGCACTTGGAATATGCCCTATAACATTATTAGGAGGCTATTGTAGTAGATTCTGCAACCCTAAGTGTTACTACTATGATAAATATTTTGGGTAAAAGGTTATAAACTGTTATAAACTTTCAGTACACAGTTCAGAACTTTTTATATACTTTATTTAGGTGAGGCAAATGATAAAAAAAGAAAATACAACAGTTACAGCTGTTATTCCTAAAAAGGTATATGAAATGCTTGAAAAAGAAGCCGAATATGAAGATAGGTCTATTAGTGGAATGGTACGTAAAATTATAAAAGATCACTATGGAATAAAAGATAATGAATAGAGAAAGAGCTCCTAAATAAATAGGGGCTCTTAGGCTCTCATGAGGTATAGTATCTGAATGGCGCACTAATTTAAGTACTATCCTCATGCCTTGCTTCTTACCACACATAAGAAACATTTTTAAATTACACGAAAGAGAACTTTTTACTGTCTGCTATACATTTAATATCTCTATTTAATTATATTTTACCATTTATACGCTGCTAGTCAATACTTTTGATAAAATATAATGCAGCTTTACCTTGCTGCTTTTATTGCTATAAGAATATAAACTCTCCAAACCCAAATGCACAGCAAAGGCTTCAATTCTTTTGTGAGAGTGTGGATCTCACCAGAAGGCCTGTATTTATACCTAATTGAATATAATTTTTAAAATAGGTAAAGCTACTTAATACATGTATTCGTTTTAAGTTACCTTAAAACAAGTCCCGCTACTGCTACAGCTAAGGACAATAGAGATAGTGCTAATGTATACTTCTGATATTTTGTCATTTGCTTAGTCTCTTTCTGCTCTGCTATACTGGAGATATTTTTATTATACGTCTAAATTATCCATTATTTCAATAAAAATATGTAAAATAATAAAAGATAATGAATAAAATACTACATTGTGAGCATAGTATTAAAGGGTCACAATAAATCTTATACGTTCTAATAGCCCCCAGCATAAGCCAGAGGCTATTTATGTAAAAAAATAAAGCCTAGCAGGAATCCCCACTAGGCAATAATTATTTCTGTTCCGGAACTGTCGTACTGGCTGGAGCTGTATTCTTTGTATCTACAGCATTTTGTATAGTAGAAAGCTTACCTTGCAGAGTAGATATCTGGCTTTTTAACGTCAGATTCTCGTTAGTAGCTATAGTCAAATTAGCTTTTATAGCGTCTCTATCTTTTTCTATAGCTTTAACTTTAGCATCAATCTGTTTATTTACATCACTCATGCCACTTTCTTTTACAGCACTGCTTACAGCTAAATCTATGACATTTTTCAACTCGTCTGTTACTTTTATACCCTGGCTAGTTAAGAAGTCTTGTACAGCTTGTACAGCTGTTTTTTTCCTATCTTCTGCTGAAACATCTCCTGATAAATATTTCTGTTCGGTACCCTTAACTATGTTCAGTGCTACAGTTTCAATTAAAGATGCGGTATTTGCAGCAGCTTGTAATCGTCCTGTAGAATTATCTTTAATTATTTCTGTTACTTCTTTAAGTTCCGATATACCAGATTCTATCTTTTTAAACCAACTTGGAACATCCACTTTTTTATATTTTAAATAACTAAAGAAAAATATCAGCAAAACAACTCCAGCTATACTTCCTGCAATAATAAATATTCTTTCCATTTTATATCCCTCCATATTTTATTTAAATAAACATTGCCATGTGCTATGATAAGTAACTCCATTAACGGCCAGTCCGTGTGTCTTTTGATAATTCATAACTGCACTTTTAGTTTGTGATCCGAATTTGCCATCTACGTGTATA
>DAIMMR010000584.1:0-2098 GCA_036720575.1 Clostridium sp. | reverse complement strand
ACAAGAAAGACACTAGTTGCAGCAGTAGCAAGAACCATGAATCCAGGAATTAAATTTGATACAGTTCTAGTTTTAAATGGGCCACAGGGAATAGGAAAGAGTACTTTATTTTCAAAGCTAGGAGGAAAGTTTTTTAGTGATTCTCTTTCCATCTCAGATATGAGAGATAAAACTGCAGCGGAAAAACTTCAAGGTTACTGGATACTTGAAATTGGAGAACTAGCTGGAATTAGAAAAATTGATGAAGAGACATTAAAGTCTTTTTTATCAAGGCAAGACGATAAGTTTAGAGCAAGTTATGGATACTCAGTAGAAGACCATCCAAGACAGTGTATTATTGTAGGCACCACAAATCAAGAAGCGGGATTTTTAAGGGATATTACTGGTGGGCGTAGGTTTTGGCCAGTTAAGACTCCAGGAGATACTAAATTAAAATCTTGGGATATAGATGATGTAGACCAAGTTTGGTCTGAAGTAATGGAATATTACCATCAGGGTGAATCTTTAATACTAAGTAACAAAGCTGAAGAGTTTGCAAATGCAGCCCAAGTTGATGCATTAGAAAGTGATGATAGAGAAGGATTAGTTAGAGAATATTTAGATATGCTCCTTCCAACGAACTGGGATGATATGGACTTATATGCAAGAAGAAGCTTTATTCGTGGTGATGAGTTTAGCGATAATGTTATAGGAACTGTAAGAAGAGAGCAAGTCTGCACCATGGAAATTTGGTGTGAGCTATTTGGTAAAGAAGCTACTGCCATGAGAAAGATAGACTCTTATGAGATAAATGCAATAATGAGAAAGATTGATGGATGGGAAAAGTACACTGGAAACAAGCAGGGAAATGCCAAAGTTCCTCTCTATGGAATACAAAGAATTTATGTTAGATGCGATAAACAAGATTAAACAAGATTTAGGCTTGTTACCATTCTTGTTTACTACCCCTACCCTAGTTATATTAAGGCTTTAACTTATATTATTAACAAGATAAACAAGATTATATATATAGATAAATAAAATAAAGAATATATAGGTATATGTATATGCCTAATCTCTATAATTAAGAGTAGTCTATAGGAAATTCTTGTTACTTGTTTATTGAAAACCTTTTAAAAGTTGCTGAAAGCCTTATAGATACTGGGATGTAGAGATTAACAAGATTGTTAACAAGATTTGTACTTGTTTAAGAAATGGGGAGTGTTTGAGATTTTAGAGAGTAAAATAGAGGCTAGATTAAAACGGGAGGTAGAAGACTTAGGTGGCCTTGCACTTAAATTTACTTCTCCTGGAATGGCAGGTGTGCCTGATAGATTAGTCTTACTACCAAAAGGAAAAATCTACTTTGTAGAACTAAAAGCATCTGGGAAAAATTTAAGGCCTCTCCAATTAAAAAGAAAAGAGCAACTGGAAAGCTTAGGCTTTAAAGTTTATGTAATAGATTCATATGAAAAAATAGATGTATTTTTACAGGAGGTGGTTGATTGAAATATAAGCCTTATGATTATCAAGAATACGCTACTCAGTGGATTTTAGATAAAGAAAAAGCAGGATTACTGCTGGATATGGGAATGGGCAAGAGTGTTATTACACTAACAGCCATAGATGAATTAATGTTTGATTACTTTGAAGTATCAAAAGTTTTAGTTATAGCACCTCTTCGTGTAGCGGAAAGCACATGGGATGAAGAAGCAGCTAAATGGGATCATTTAAAACATCTAAAAATATCTAAGGTTTTAGGAACGGAAAAAGAAAGAATTAATGCCTTATATACTAAAGCTGATATTTACATCATCAACCGAGAAAATGTGAAGTGGTTAGTAGATAAATGTGGTAAGGATTGGCCCTTTGACATGTTGGTAATAGATGAACTATCCAGCTTTAAATCCCATAGAGCACAAAGGTTTAAAGCCTTAAAAAAGGTAAGGCCCTTTATGAAACGAGTAGTGGGCCTTACTGGAACTCCAGCACCAAATGGACTTATAGATTTATGGTCTCAGATTTATCTATTAGATGGTGGAGAAAGACTAGGAAAAACCATTACTGGGTACAGGGAGAGATACTTCCTACCAGATAAGAGAAATCAGCATATAGTATT
>DAIMMR010000583.1:0-2099 GCA_036720575.1 Clostridium sp. | reverse complement strand
TGAGTTGTCAGATTATCTTGCGACTTCCATACCTGATGATAAATTTTATGTAACCGGTCCAAAATGGTATGATGAGAACAATATAGAATTAATCCTCAATACTTCAGTTAAATCTATAAATTCAAAATCTAAAAAAATATACCTTAGTAATAATAAAGAACTATCATATGATAAATTAATCCTTGCAAATGGAAGTGTAAATTTTATACCTCCTATAAAAGGCAATGATAAAAAGGGAGTATTTACTCTAAAATTTTTAAAAGATGCGGACAATATAAAAGAATACATGAATAAATCTAAAAATGCCGTAGTCATAGGTGGTGGTTTGTTAGGTCTTGAAGCTGCATGGGAAATGAAAAAAAATGGTCTTTCTGTAACTATCGTTGAATTTTCGGATAGACTGCTTCCTAAACAGCTGGATACTAAAGGAGCTGAAATATTCAAAAAATACATTGATACATCTGGTGTTTCCATAATCCTTGGCGATAGTGCAGATGAAATACAGGGTCAGGATAAAGTATCTTCTGTAAAATTAAAAAGTGGAAAAATTATCAATACTGATTTAGTTCTATTCTCTATAGGAATACGTCCTAATAAAACATTAGCTGAAAATTCAGGTATAAAAGTCAATAAAGGTGTCATTGTAAATGACAGAATGGAAACTTCTGCAAAAGATATATATGCATGTGGAGATATATGTGAATACAATGAAAAAATCTACGGTAACTGGCCTGCTGCCGTAGAAATGGGAAAAACAGCTGGTAATAACGCTGTAGGTGATGAAGTCCATTTTGTATCTTTTGTATCTTCTGTTATATTTGCTGCAATGAACTGTAATTTGTTTTCCTGTGGAAACTTCTCAGAGGATTTTAAAAATATTTCATCTAATGATCCTTCCAAAGGAACATACTCAAAATTATTCTTTGAAAACAATAAATTAGTAGGTGGCATTCTTATAGGTGATACTTCAAAATCCGGTAAAATAATGTTAGCAATACAATCCGAAAAAACATTAAATGATGTTTTAAAAGAAAATACTTTATAATATAAAATTATGAAAGCTCCAGAATCAATATATTCTGGAGCTTATTTATTAACAAATCTTCTTTTATTCCAAAAAAGTGCATTAATTTCTCCACCTATTATAGTAATATTAGATAAAATAAACAGCCATGTCAAAAGTACTATTACAGCACCTATACTTCCATATATTAAAGAATAATTGGCAAAATTATTTACATAAAAAGCAAAACATATAGATACAAGAATCAATGTTATAGTGGATACTATTGACCCCGGAATTACTTCATACCACTTCAGCCTGACATTAGGTGTATAAATATAAACTGCCCCAAAAATGGAACTTATTGAAAAAATTATTATTAAATATCTTACTACATTCCAGGCAAAATTAAAGTTTCCATTAAGTCCTAATTCGGTTGTCAGAAATCGTCCTAATAATTGTCCAAATATCAAGAGTATACTAGTAATTAAAATTATAAATATAATTCCAAAAGTACAAAGTATTGATATCGTATATAATTTTAAAATTCCTCTATCCTCATCTTCACCATATGCTTTGTTAAGGCCTTTAATAACAGCTTGAAAACCATTTGAAGCACTCCATATAGTAAAAATAAAACTTAAAAATAATATTTTATTATTCCTGGTATCTACAATATTCACAATCGTACTTTCTATAATTTTTAAAATATCTTCGGGAAGTATTCCATTTAACATAATCAATATATCACCACTTTCCACAGGAATATACCCTACAAGGCTTATAATAAATATTAAAAAAGGGAAAAAGGAGAAGACTAAACTATAGGCAAGTTGGGAGGAAAGTGCCATAACATCATCTTTTACAAATCTTATTACAAATATTTTTAAATTATATATAAACTTACTTCGCATATATACACCAACCTTTATAATTAAACTACATAGTATATATAGTATTTCCTACTTTATAAATTTATTATTTGTTTTACTCCTTTATTCTAAATATAAATAAAACAATTTCATAAAATTTGTTGAAACCTAAACAAAAAAAGGATAAACTAATTATATATAATAAAAATAGAGAAGGAAGGTTA
>DAIMMR010000582.1:0-2100 GCA_036720575.1 Clostridium sp. | reverse complement strand
TAACCTTCCTTCTCTATTTTTATTATATATAATTAGTTTATCCTTTTTTTGTTTATGTTTCAACAAATTTTATGAAATTGTTTTATTTATAATTAGAATAAAGAAGTAAAATAATTAATAAATTTATAAAGTAGGAAATACTATATATATTATGTAGTTTAATTGTAAAGGTTGGTGTATATATGCAAAGCAAATTTATATATAATATAAAAATATTTGTAATAAGATTTATAAAAGATGATGTTATGGCACTTTCCTCTCAACTTGCTTATAGTTTGGTTTTTTCTTTTTTCCCTTTTTTAATATTTATTATAAGTCTTGTAGGGTATATTCCTGTTGAAGGTAGTGATATATTGCTTATGTTAAATGGAATACTTCCTGAAGATATTTTAAGACTTATAGAAAATACAGTTGTAAGTATTGTAAATACCAGAAATAATAAAATATTATTTTTAAGTTTGATTTTTACTATATGGAGTGCTTCAAATGGTTTTCAAGCTGTTATTAAAGGCCTTAATAAAGCATATGATAAAGATGAGGATAGAGGAATGTTAAAATTGTATACAGTATCAATAATGTGTACTTTTGGAATTATATTTATAATTTTAATTACTAGTATACTTTTAGTATTTGGGCAGTTGTTGGGACGATTCCTGATAATTGAATTAGGGCTTAATGGAAATTTTAATTTCGCATGGAATGTAATAAGATATTTAATAATAATTTTTTCAATAAGTGCCATTTTTGGGGCAGTTTATATTTATACACCTAATGTTAGACTCAAGTGGTACGAAGTAATACCAGGTTCAATAGTATCAACCGTAGGGTTGGTTCTGGTATCTATGTGTTTTGCCTTTTATGTAAATAATTTTGCAAATTATTCTTTAATATATGGAAGTATAGGTGCTGCAATAGTACTTTTGACATGGCTTTTTATTTTATCTAATATTACTATAATAGGTGGAGAAATTAATGCAATTTTTTGGAATAAAAGAAGATTTGTTAATAAATAAGCTCCAGAACACATTAATTCTGGAGCATTCATGATTTTTATATTATAAAATATTTTCTTTTAAAACATCATTGAATGTTTTTTCAGATTGTATTGCCAACATTATTTTACCGGATTTTGAAGTATCACCTATAAGAATGCCACCTACTAATTTATTGTTGTCAAAGAATAATTTTGAGTATATTCCTTTGGATGGATCACTAGATGAAATATTTTTAAAATCTTCTGAGAAGTTTCCACAGGAAAACAAATTACAATTCATTGCAGCAAACATAACGGAAGATACAAAAGATGTAAAATGAGATTCATCACCTGCAGCATTATTACCAGCTGTTTTTCCCATTTCTACAGCAGCAGGCCAGTTGCCATATATTCTTCCATTGTATTCAGATATATCTCCACAAGCATATATATCTTTTTTAGAAGTTTCCATTCTATCATTTACAATGACACCTTTGTTGACTTTTATACCTGAATTTTCAGCTAATGTTTTATTAGGACGTATTCCTACGGAGAATAGAACTAAATCAGCATTTATAATTTTTCCACTCTTTAGTTTTACAGAAGATGCTTTATCCTGACCCTGTATTTCCTCTGCACTATCACCAAGAATTATGGAAACACCAGATTCATCAATATATTTTTTAAATATTTCAGCTCCTTTAGTATCCAGCTGTTTAGGAAGCAATCTATCTGAAAATTCAACAACAGTTACAGAGAGACCATTTTTCTTCATTTCCCATGCAGCTTCAAGACCTAACAAACCACCACCTATAACTACTGCATTTTTAGATTTGTTCATGTAGTCTTTTATATTGTCCGCATCTTTTAAAAATTTTAGAGTAAATACTCCTTTTTTATCATTGCCTTTTATAGGAGGTATAAAATTCACACTTCCATTTGCAAGAATTAATTTGTCATATGAGAGTTCTTTATTATTACCAAGGCATATTTTTTTAGATTCTGAATTTATAGATTTAACTGAAGTATTGAGAATTAATTCTATATTGTTTTCATCATACCATTTTGGATTGGTTACATAAAATTTATCATCAGGTATGGAAGTCGCAAGATAATCTGACAACTCA
>DAIMMR010000581.1:0-2104 GCA_036720575.1 Clostridium sp. | reverse complement strand
ATGAATAAAGTAATTACAATAGGCAAAAAAGATTTTCAAATAGGAAAAAGGACTTACATTATGGGCATACTTAATGTTACACCAGATTCTTTCTCTGATGGTGGAAAGTTTAACAATATAGAGCTGGCTATAAAACATGCTAAACAGATGGAAGAAGAAGGGGCAGATATAATAGATGTAGGTGGAGAATCTACAAGACCAAGCTATGATCCTGTATCTGAGCAGGAAGAACTAGAAAGAGTTATTCCTATAATAGGTACATTAAGTAAGTGTATAAATATTCCTATTTCTATAGATACATATAAGGGAAAAGTTGCAGAAGAATCTCTAAAAGCAGGAGCATCACTAATAAATGATGTTTGGGGATTTAAAAGAGACCCTCATATGGCAGAAGTAGCTGCTCATTATAGAGTCCCTTGCTGTTTGATGCATAACAGAGATAACAGAAATTATAAAAATTTGATGGATGATGTACTAACTGATTTACAGGAAAGTATAGATATAGCGTTAAAAGCTGGGGTTGACCCCAAAAATATAATAACAGATCCAGGTATAGGTTTTGCTAAAGATTATGAACAAAATTTAGCTGTTATGAATCAGTTAGAAAGGCTTTCAGAACTGGGCTATCCAGTGCTTTTAGGAACTTCTAGAAAATCAATGGTAGGAAAGGCATTAGATCTTCCAGTAAATGAAAGAATAGAAGGAACTGTAGCTACTACAGTAATAGGAATAATGAAAAAGTGTGATTTTGTAAGGGTTCACGATGTAAAGGAAAATAAAAGGGCTGCTGTAATGGCAGATGCTATAATAAGAAGGTAGCCCTGCCTGGGTGAACCAAATCACTTGTGCAATGCCAGCTTAAATGATATAATCTTGTTATTTAATTAACTAAGTATGTTTCAGGGGGAAGGAGAAATATTGGGTAAGCGTTTTTAAACTCAATATATATTTATCATGGATGAAAAAAAGATTAGAGAAGCAGTGAAAATGATACTTGAAGCTATAGGAGAAGATCCCGAAAGAGAAGGATTGGTTGATACACCTGATAGAATTGCTAGAATGTATAAAGAGATATTTTCAGGACTTAATCAAAGTCCTGAAAAACATTTGAGAAAAGTATTTACTGTAGATAGTGATGATATTGTACTTGAAAAAGATATAATATTTTACTCTATGTGTGAGCACCACCTTATGCCATTTTACGGGAAAGCACATATAGCATATATACCTGATGGGAAAGTTGTAGGACTTAGTAAACTTGCTAGAACTGTTGAGGTTTTTGCAAGAAGACTTCAACTTCAAGAGAGAATGTCTGCTCAAATTGCTGATGCAATCATGAAATATGTAGAAGTTAAGGGAGTTATGGTTGTAGTTGAGGCAGAGCATATGTGTATGACTATGAGGGGAATAAAAAAACCTGGAAGTAAAACTGTTACAGCAGTTGCTAGGGGACTTTTTAAAAGTGAACCTAGACTTAGAGATGAAGTTTATAGAATGATAAATATGTAATAGAGCGTGGTGCTGAATTTGGAAAAAGTTAATGCTATTTTAAAAAATCGTAAGTTTTGTGTCTTTTTATCTAAAATTAATAAGCTTGAAGAAAATAGAAAATATTGCAAACACGATCTTCAGCATTTATTAGATGTGGCTAGAATTACTTATATAAAAGTGTTGGAAGAAAATATTCATGTAAAAAAAGAAATTATATATGCAGCTGCCCTGCTGCATGATATAGGAAGATGGCAGCAATATGAAGAGGGCATACCTCATGAATTGGCTAGTGTTAAGCTATCGAAAGATATTTTGGATGAGTGCGGCTTTGACAATGAAGAAGAAAAAGAAATATTTGATTTGATAGGTAATCACAGAAAAAAAGATTCTGATAGTTTACTTCAAAATATGTTTTATTATAGTGACAAAGCATGTAGAAATTGTTTTATGTGTAAATCTATTTCCGAGTGTAATTGGCCAGATGAAAAGAAAAATTATAGTATTAAATATTAATTGGTTTTAGTTAGGAGATGTTATGTATGGATGTCATATATGTAGAGGATTTAGAAGTATATGCTTATCATGGGGTAAATCAAGCTGAAAAAGATATGGG
>DAIMMR010000059.1:0-15044 GCA_036720575.1 Clostridium sp. | reverse complement strand
CCTTATTTGATATTTGAACTTTGAACTTTGTTCTTTAAAAATATTGCTTCGCAATATTTTTATATTAAGTCAAAATTTTATATGTGCAAGATTTGAGTTAAATTAAAAATGCTGTTTTGAAAAAACAGCATTTTTAATTTAACTTCAATTCTTTTTAAATGTTGTAAATTTAATACTCATCCACCCAAAAATCAATCCAATGAAATTTGCTCCTGTAATCCAAATTGCTGCATTAAGCAGAGCAGGCATTCCTTTAATTGTCATATACGCTCCTGCACCATAACCTATGAACATACATGAATAAGCATTAAATGACATAAGCGAAATATTCAAGGCAGGTATTTTTAGTGATATCATTAATAAAAATACTGTAATAAAAACTGAAACTACCGTAGCTGCCATAGCTGGCATAAATCCCGTAAATACATTGATAAGGACAAATGCTAAAATTGCAAGTACTGATCCGGTAATCATCGGTGGTATTCCTTTTGCAATAAGGTCTGGAGTTGCTCCTAAACTAAAGTACCATGCCCAGCCTATAAACAAAGCCCAAACAGGAACCTTTAAATACATAAAGAGACATGATACTGCTGCTAAAACTGCTACCGATACATCTAATGCTTCAATTTTTTTCATTTCTACTCCCCCTCCTATGTTTATCCAAAGTATCCATTCAGATTTGTAACTGTTATGCCACTGTTTTCTAATGATTTTCTAACTGCAGTTGCAACCTCAAGGGCATTAGGTGAATCACCATGAATACATACTGTGCATCCATTAACATCAACTAGTTTTCCATCAATTGTATCAATTTTTCCTTCTTTTGCAACCTTAACGGCCCTGTCGGCCACTTGCTGAGGTGAACGTGCTTTCTTGACCCTTTCAAGCATCCAGTTTCCTTTTTCATCATATCCAAGGTCAATTAATACTTCTGGTGCTGTCTTTAATCCTCTCTTTTCTGCACGTTTTAAAGCCTCGCATCCTGTATGAAGCATAATATAGAGCTCTTTATTATACTCCTCAATGGTATCAAGAAAAGTATCGATATACTTCTCCTGCTCACCAACCATACGGTACAATATTCCATGAGGTTTTACATGCTGCATTTTAAGTCCATGCAATTTTAAAAATGCATCCATTGCTCCTAATTGATACAACATATCAGATCTAAGTTCTTCTGGTAAAATATCCATCTGTCTTCGTCCAAATCCTTGTCTATCAGGAAGACCTATATGTGCACCTATTGCTACCCCATACTTTTTTGTCCATTTTATGGTACGTTCCAAAACAAGTGGATCACCGGCATGAAAGCATGTTGCAATATTTGCAGATGTTACATAAGGCATAAGTGCTTCATCGTCTCCAAGAATATAACGTCCGAAGCTTTCGCCCATATCAACATTAATATCTATCTTCATACTGCTTTACCTCCATTAAACTTCTAAAATAATCATAAGAGATCCTATATCCATTTCATCCCATTCAGCAACAAGAACTTTCTTTACTATCCCCGCCTTTTCTGTCTGGCAGCTCATTTCTGTTTTCATACAGTTAATAACTGCAAGTTCCTGTCCTTCTTCAACCTTGTCGCCAATATTTACTACTACTCGAGCTACAAGCCCAGGCATATGTGCTTTTAATGTATATTCCATAATTTTATCCTCCATTTTTTTATTTTTATTAGCCAATCACTAAATCAACTGCTTCAAACATTGCTTCTCTTTCTTTACGTGCTTTTATTGCATCTTCTACAGTAACCAGCTTAAGTTTTACTTTATCTCTTGCAGGTATCCCCTGGCCAATTTTCCAGAGGTCTGCATTAATAACATTTGCAACACATACAAAACCACCTAATGTAGGTCCATCTGCAATAAGCAGAGAAGGGGTATTTCCAGTTACATTAACTGCGCCGCGCATATTGTAACCATGATCAACAATATTTGAAGGGTGGCTTCCGCCTTTTCCACCATCCTCACGTGCCCAAAAATAATCTGGTACTTCCTGCAAACGATAAGCCGCTCTGTTTGCATTATGTGAGATTTTCATTGGTGTACTAAACAAATAATTCATTCCACTTTCCGTTACATAGTCAGGTACTGAATTAGGTCCTGGAATAGTTCTTAATTCCCATTCATTCACGTATTCAGGTATATACTTAGGATTTAATTTTCTGCCAGCAATTCCTGAAGCATCTTCTTTATTCACTTTTATAATGTCATCTTTTACAAGCTTGCGCCCTTCAAAACCGCCATAGCTTCCAAAAAGACAAGTTGATTTGCTTCCAAGATATTCTGGAACATCAATTCCTCCTGCTATACACACATAAGCTCTAAAACCAGCTTCTCCAAAGTGTGAAAATTTAAGTATATCACCTGCTTTAACTGCAATTGCTTCCCACGTTGGTACAGCATTTTCATTAATTGTAGGGCTCATGTTGCTTCCCGTTATTGCAATAACTCCGTCTTCTATAATTTCAAACTGACAATAACCACCGGCAATTTCTAGAGCTGCATCACTTTTTTTATTTCCTAAAATTAAGTTTCCAAGCTGTAATGCAAGATTGTCCATTGCACCTGCAGCAGCCATTCCAAGCCCCATATATCCAAGTCTTCCTGGCCAATCTTCTACCAAAACTTCAATTCCACCATTTATAACTTTAATCATATTTTTTACCTCCTTCTTATATTATTTATTAGAGCTTAGGTGCTATTTTGGAGCCTTGTTCCTGGCGTTTCGCAAATTCTTTGGCACCTTTAACGACTTCTGTTTTTGCAAGGAATTCCAGATAATCCTTAACAACAATCTGACTTTCCTGAATATCATATACATAATCTGTTTTTTCATGAACATGATCATATATATCTAATATTTCTTTTTCTGAAACTTCTACAAATTTTATACGATCCCCTGATGGACGATATAAAAATGGTCCGTTTTTAAATTGTGGATGCTTCATTGATAACTGGAATGTAGGAATAGTACGTCCAAATAATTGATATCCACCACCCGTTGCTGTAGTATAAGTAAATAGGCAAGCTCCACCGATACCAACTGCTCCTTCTGGAGTCCATATACGGGGAGGATTGTATTTTGGTACAATCATTTTGCACCTTGGATCCATTGGCCAGAAAAATCCACCACCCGGCCAGAAACCGCATCCGCTGTTATACCAATAAGTATCTAATAACATATGTTTAATATCATCTACAGTGCATCCATTACATAGGGCCATATAATCAAGATTATATCCATCCTTGCAGTTTGGTGCATCAGGACGAATCTGTTTTAAATACATTTCAACTGCCTTTTTAGTTTGACTATCCTCGAAAGCAATTGGCAGTGTAATGATTCTTGAATCAATTACCATATCATCAACACCAGCAATAGATCCTTCTGCATCTTTAATTTTGTCAATAAGTTCTTGAGGGGAAATAATGGTAGGATCAAAATGTATCATATTTGCTCTTAAACTTGGTAATGTCTCAATTAATCCCTTGATATTCATTTTCTTAACCTTTGCATCTACTGCCAGAATTCTAAAGGAATCCAGCAGTTCCACCCTCTGTTCATAACCATACTCTACTTGAATAAAGCCATCACCTGCCTGACGGAATAATATTTCAATTCTGTCGCCTTTAGCAGGAAGAGTATCAATAATAACATCATACTTGCTCATACTTTTTCCTCCCTTTTTACATTTAATTATTTGATTCAATTGTGTAATTTATTTATAATAGAAAAATAATTTACTTTTGCATACACTTACAAATTGCTTTTTCAAAAATATCTAATCCTGCTTCAAGCTGCTTATCTGTAATTACAAGTGGTGCTAAAAAGCGGATAACATTTCCATAAACACCTGAGTTTTCAATCATAAGTCCATTTTGGGCTGCTTCTTGAATAACTGCTGATACAATTTCAGGATTTGGATCTTTCTTTTCTTTATCTTTTACAAATTCTATTCCAACCATTCCGCCGAGTCCTCTTACATCTCCAACGACATCATACTTTTCTTTCCATTCCATATAGCGTTTCATTACTTTCTTACCTATTTCCATAGAACGGTCAGCCAAATGATCTCTTTCCATAATTTCTATGACTTTTAATGCTGCTGCACATGCTACTGCATTTCCACAGAAGGTTCCTCCAATTATTCCGGGTCTTACTGCCTCCATAATCTCTTCCCTTGCTGTTATTGCACTTAATGGCATACCAGCTGCAATAGATTTTGCAGTTGCTATTATATCTGGAGCTGCTCCTGCTTCCCTCCAATATTCAGAAGCAAACATTTTACCTGTACGGCAGAACCCGCATTGTACCTCATCTGCAACAAGCAATATACCATATTTATCACAAATAGTTCTTACTGCTTTAACCCATTCAATGGGAGCTGGAATAAATCCGCCTTCGCCCTGAAGTGGTTCTACTACTATAGCTGCTACATACTCTGGTGGTGAAGCTTGATCAAATACTTTTTTAATACTTTCTATATAATAATTAATGGTTTCACTCTCTGGCATTCCTTCAGGTTTTCTATATAAATATGGGAATTCTGCACGGTATACACCATCTGGAAAAGGTCCCATACCATAGGCATAAGATTTTTTCGATGTCATTGCCATGGTCATAACTGTACGTCCATGAAATGCTCCTGAAAATACAATTATATTTGGTCTCTTTGTAAAAGCTTTTGCTATTTTTACTGCATTTTCATCAGCTTCTGCTCCACTATTTGCGAAAAATGTTTTTTTCTTGTTTCCCTTTACAGGAACAATGGAATTCATTTTTTCTGCCAGCTTAACATATCCTTCGTGTGTAACAATATTGAACATACCGTGGAAATATTTTTCTGACTGTTCTTTCACAGCTTCAACCACTTCTGAATGGGAAAATCCAACGTTTAGTACGCCTACACCACCAGTCCAGTCAAGAAAATAATTTCCGTCAACATCCTCAATCACCGCACCTTCTGCCCTTTTTATTACAACAGGATATACACATTTAATTGCGGAGGGTACTGCATCTTCTCTTCTTCGTATTACTTCTGCTGCTTTCAACCCCGGGACTTGATCAGTTATTATTTGGGGTAATTCTTCTTTCAACATTTTTAAGCCTCCTTAAACTGGTAACTAATTTTTTAAACATGGCATTTTGTATTAAATTATTTAATTGTTAAATTGTCAATTTTGAATTATGTAAACTGTTACAATCTTTTATGGCTATTTTTGCAAGAACTAAATTGTTAAAATTCAAAATAAAAATTAAAAGTGTAGTATTTACTTTTTTTTTATCAATATTGAATAATTAAATACTACAATATTTCATTTTGTATAACAATAGCATATGAACACAAACTTTATTTGTCTAATTTGTGCTGAATATACATAAGGCGCATGTATAAAGCTTTACCATATCTTTTTTTCTTTGATCTCGTATATTTTTTAAATAAAATATCATAAACGGCGTGATAAATTATTAAAAAAACTAAATAACTATTTATGATTTGTTAATTTTATAAGGATATATTTGCGAATTATTGTTAGTTTTAATTATTATATGCCTAGTAAATTACTATTTGGAAAAATTTTTCACTAGAAATGTTCATTTTAACCTAATGTTTACCTTATATGACCTTTGCAATAAACAGTTATCACGCATTTACAATCTCATATACTCTTTAATATAAAAGGCCATCCTTAGATTAAACTTATCTTCTGTTGAAGTTAAATCTTTTTTTAACAGATCATGTATTTTCTTCATGCGGTAATTGATGGTATTGCGATGATTATATAGGAAATTTGCAGTTTTCTGAATGCTGCCATCAAAATTCAAATATACTTTCAGAGTTTTTAGCAGTTGAGTGTTATTTTTCCTGTCATAATCTATTATGGGATCAAGCATTTCAAAATATATATTTTGAAGTAATTCTTTGTTAGATACAGAACTCAGTATGCGAAATATACCAAGATCATCAAAATACACACAGTCCTTATTCGAATCTTTAGCTGTTTTCAACGCATAGGAGGCAGTAGAATAGCTAAAATAAAGTTTTGATAATGAAGAAACTTTTTCACCTATTCCTATTTGAGGCCTTAATATTGATGAGTTTGAAGCTATTTCATTATCAACTATTTCAAAATAGTTTTTCATAAAATTATTTAGTAATTTTTTTGAGCATTCCTGCAGAATTAAAATATAATAGTTATTTTTTAAAAATATGTGATATTTTATCGACAAGAGATTAATACAATTTTGTAATTTCAACGGCGAACTAATATTAGTTATTTTAGCTGCATAATAAGAAGATTCTGTAGGATAACCATTTGAATTTAAAAGAGGAATATAATTTTTAACATTTTGTGAATCAAATATTACATTATAAAACAGCTTAGACAAAGTATTTTCAAGGTACTTATCCATAAATATCTTATTACAGTAATCCTGCATAATATCAGAAATGTGCATTTCCCAGGGCATTATAAAAAGAGGAAAATTTTCTGAATTACATAGTTCAATAACTTCTCTAGAAATATCCTTAACAAGAATATATTTATCAGTATTTATTAACAAACCGCTGCATTTTCGGTAAATTAATTCTCTAATTAATTCATAAAGCCAGCTTATTTTTGTTCCAGCTGACAAGCCAGTAGTAATAACTAATTCATTTCCTCTTAGAAAATCTGCATTTTCTATATCTTCAGCAAGGTATACCCATGTTATATCATTTATGAGGCCTTTTTCCCCTGCCATTAACCTGATCTTATATATTTCTTTTGAAGATGAATAAAATTCAGATAAAAGATAACTCATATTTTGACTCCCTTTTACAATTTTAAATTGATTTTTTAATAGTATATCATAAATCTTTTTATTTGTTTTGTACTCACAGCACAAAAAAATTAGGAAAATTTGTGTTTATTTACTGTTGTCATAAAATTTAAAATATGCTATAGTTTAACCTAACAAGGACATGGCAATGTATCTGTTATAGTTATTTTTGCCATGTCCTTGTTTTTTATCTGCATAATTATAAATGGTTATTATAGAACTGAATCAATAAAACAATAATTTATTGAAAAGGAGTGCTAACATGATAAAAAAAATTTTAATTGCAAATCGCGGTGAAATTGTAAACAGGATTATTCGTACATGTAATAAACTTAACATTGAAACTGTTGTTGTATACTCAGACGCTGATAAAAATGCTGATTACATTAACAAAGCTACAGAAAGCTATAATATCGGCCCCTCTGCACCTGTTAAAAGTTACTTAAATATTAATGTACTTGTAGATGTTATTAGAAAATCAGGGGCAGATGCAGTACATCCCGGATATGGATTTTTATCAGAGGCAGCATCATTTGCTAATGCAGTTGCTGCTGCAGGTGCAAAATGGATTGGACCGAACCCTTCTATTCTAGAAAACATCGAATCCAAATGTTATTGCCGTATTATTGCCAATAAATTAGGTGTTCCAGTTACACCAGGAACAATTAATCCAATTTCCAGTGTAAAAGAAATTTATGATACTGCAGAAAAAGTTGGATTACCTATTTTACTTAAGCTTGACAAAGGTGGCGGAGGTAAAGGAATAGAAAAAATTACTTACTTTGAATCTGAAAAAGTTACACAGGCTATTTTCGAAAGCATGCAGAGAATAGGAAATATGGCATTTGCAAGTGGAGATATTTACGTTGAAAAAGCAGTACTATCTCCAAGACACATAGAAGTACAGTTTATAGCAGACAACTATGGAAATGTAGTCTGCTTAGGGGAAAGAGAATGTTCTATTCAGAGAAGATATCAGAAGATTATTGAAGAATCACCATCAACTGTAGTTACTGAAGAAGACAGAAAGAAACTTTATTCATATACACAAAAGATTATCAAGGAGATGAAATATTCTGGAGCAGGTACCATTGAATATTTGAGGGGTGCTGATGGGAACTATTATTTTATGGAAATAAATGCAAGGCTCCAAGTAGAGCATCCTGTATCTGAATATGTTGTAAATATAGATTTAGTAGAAAATCAAATTCGTATTGCAAATGGAGAAAAATTGCCATTCAAGCAGGAAGATGTTAAACTAAAAGGTCACAGCATTGAATGCCGTATTTATGCAGAAGATCCCAAAACATTTAAGCCTTCACCAGGTACAATTACAAGTTTATCTTTCCCTGATACATCAGATGGAACTGTTCGTATAGAGCATGCTATTCACGAAGGATACAAGATTTCTCCATTTTATGATCCTATGCTCTGTAAACTTGTTGTTTGGGAAAAAGATAGAAATACCTGCATTGCCAATATGATAAAAGCATTAAAAAACTTTAAGCTAGAAGGAGTTTCTACAACCATAAATACTGATATTGCAATAATGCGAAACAAAAACTTTGTCTCCGGCAACTTTACCACAGCTTTTATAGAGAATGAAAAGGTAAATATCGGATTAGAGAATTATGTAATAACTATTTCCCGTCAATTTGGGAGTCTGGGACGTCCCATTGCTAAAAAAATGGCTGAATTGTTAGGCGTTCAATATTACGACAGGGACATCGTAGAAGAAGCTGCAAAGAAGATGAATTTGCCTGTATCCACTATTGATAGTGGAGAAGAAATAGATAAAAATGAATACAAAAAAATGAAATTTCCATTAGGAACTAGTTCAGGAAAGATACAGGAAGAAATATTTGAAGCCCAAAAGAAAATCATCTGTGATCTGGCAGATAAATCATCCTGCATATTTGTAGGAAGATGTTCTGACTATATTTTAAGAAATCATTCAAATCATTTTAGCATATTTATCTATGCTCCATATGAGATACGAAAGGAAAATTGTATTAATACACTTCATATAAAATCAGATGAAGCTGATAAGCTGATTAAAGAAGTTGATAAAGCTCGTCAGCTATACAGCCTAAGTTATGCAAAATCATACAGTGATAATGTACTTTACAAGGACATTTTAATTAACAGCAGCCTATTCGGAGGAGTTGATGAAACAGCAAAAGTATTAGTTAATATGATTAGAAAGAAATTTAATCTTGCTTAGGGAATGGGTATAGATTTGTGTAAAAAACAAATCTATATCCATTCCTAATTTCATATCAATATATAGAGTTTATCAACTTATACGCACTCTTCCGATATATCACCTTCTATACTGCTGATAATTACAACTTGATCTGGTAAATCTTCAATTTCAATTTTAATTTCTGTAGATTCATCTACTATGTCTTCATTACAATTTTTCAGGTACTCATAGAGATTACATGAATTAATATTGCTGTTTTCATTTACATTCACAGTCAATTTGTTTACTCTTGAAAATTTTTTTGATTTGCAGCATTCTTTTAACCCATGGGATATCTTACTTAACAATGCGGTATCATCCACAGCCGTGTCCCTCCTCTAAATTTAATTATTTATATTATCCTTACAGCATTTCATCTATAATTTTAAATAAGTTCCTTACTTCAAATATTAATTTTGTATTCCCATCTTTTAAAATATAATTTGTCTATATTAAGTATATAATTTATATTTGTTAATATTCCTATTTATAAGTAATATTAGCAAATAAAAAAATACCTCTTTGCCTTTAATATAGTGATTCTAATTGAAATTTTAACTTATACATAAAATATACTAACAAAATTGAAATCACACTTAAAAACTTTTTTTATAAGTCTTAGTGAGGTATTTTAGAAAATCTTAGAAGCTTATATATGTCTGAGGTACGAGTTTATATAAGCTTCTTTAGATTTTCAAAATACCAAGCTTTAGACTTATAAAAAGTTTTTAGTGTGCTGATTTTTGTTAGTATATGGCTGGTATAAGTAAACTTTCAAACTAGGAACTCTATATATTTAAGACAAAAAAGATATTTTTTATTATAAGTTTTCATTTAATCTTCCAGCTTATTTCCCCTTTGAAGTGCAGTAAGTCCAGTACGTATAATTTCCTTTATTCCATAAGGCTTCATTAGTTCAATAAAAGCAGTTATCTTCTTTTCATTTCCAGTTATTTCAATTATCATACTTTTTTCATTCATATCTATAATTTTACCTCTAAAAGTATTTACACTCTCCATAATTAGCAATTTATTGTTGGACTCTGCAGAAACTTTTATAAGAGATAACTCCCTATAAACAGATGTATCGGGGTTCAATTCTATTACTTTTATAACTTCAATCAATTTATTCAGCTGCTTACTTATCTGTTCAAACATATAGTCGTCTCCAATGGACACAATAGTCATTCGCGATATTTCAGGATCTCCTGTAACTCCTACAGTAAGACTGTGAATATTATATCCCCTTCTACTAAAAAGTCCAGCTACTTTACTTAAGACACCTGAATGATTTTCCACTAACACTGACATCACATACTTTTTTATAATACTCACCTCTTTCTAAAAAGTTCTCTCATGAGGATCTACAATACACTCTATCAAAAATGCCCTATTTGAATTTAACGCTTCTTTAAAAACTCCGTTAAATTCAGAATCATTTTCTACTCTCTTAGCTTTTAATCCATAGGCTTCTGCAAGTTTTACAAAATTTGGATTAGTCCTAAAGTTTACTCCAAATTCACCAGAATATTTATTGTCTTGTATCTCCCTAACCATACCCAATCCTGAATTGTTAAACAACACTATAATAATATTTATATTATTTTCAGCAATAGTTCCAAGTTCAAAAAGGCTCATCTGAAATCCACCATCACCTGCAAAAGCTATAACTTGTTTATCAGGGCAGGCAATTTTGGCACCAATAGCTGCTGGTAGAGAATAACCCATAGTTCCAAGACCTCCGGAAGTTAAAAATTTTCTATTTCCTGACATCTTAAAATTGCGGGCACACCACAATTGATTTTGTCCTACATCTGCAGTTAAAATTACCTCTTCCCCTAATATGTCAGAAACAGTTTGCAAAACATACTTAGGATTAACTTTATCTGTAGGTTTTCTTTCTATATGCAAATCTTTCTTCCAATTTTTAATTTCCTCCATCCATTTTTCTGTCTGTGGAGACACTATTTCTTTGTTTAAATCTGATAAAATATTTCCACAATCACCGACTACTGGAATATAGGTGTCCAAAATTTTACCTATTTCAGCAGGATCAATATCTATATGAATTATATCTGCATCCTTTGCAAAATTCTTTACCCCACTGATAGTTCTATCTGAAGCTCTAGCTCCAATAAGTATTAGTACATCTGCATTTTGCACAACTTTATTGGCATAAGCAAAACCATGAGTACCTATTAAGCCTACATAATAATCACTATTTTCATTTATACATCCTTTTCCCATAAGAGTATGGACAACAGGTATATGAGAATTTTTAACAAATTGCTCCAATTGATTTTGTGCATTTGCCAGTATAACTCCACCACCTGCACAAATAAGAGGTCTCTTGCTAACTTTGATTCTGTCTATTATTTTCTTTATTTGCCCGGAGTGTCCCTTAACAGTAGGTTTGTAACCTCTTATATTAACACTATCAGGATATTCAAAATCAATATCCTCTTCCATTATATCCATAGGTATATCTACAAGCACAGGACCTTTTCTACCAGTTTCAGCTATATAAAATGCTTCCTTTATAGTCTTAGGTATGGATTTAGCATCTCTTACAAGAAAATTATATTTTGTAAAAGATTCTGTAGCACCTGTGATATCTAATTCTTGAAATACATCCCTTCCGATTAATGTAGACTTAACCTGACCTGTAATAACAACAAGAGGAATGGAATCCATATATGCAGCAGCAATAGCAGTAATGAGATTAGTTGCACCAGGTCCTGACGTAACTATACAGACTCCCACTTTTCCAGTAGATCTAGAATATCCACTAGCGGAGTGTCCTGCAGCTTGTTCCTGTCTTACTAATATATGCTTCACATCTGATTTTCTCAAAGCTTCATATATAGGAACCACTGCAGCGCCAGGATACCCAAATACCATATTTACATTTTCTTTTTTTAAACATTGGATAACTGCTTCAGCAGCTTTCATAGCCATCTCTCCTTATAAATTTCAATTTAATAGGATTTCTGGGTACAAAAAAACAGACTCCTTATGGGGTGAGAAGTCTGTTCACGGTACCACCCAATTTTATTACTCAATTTAATAACGGCAAAGCCGGCCCAGCTTACTAATTTCAGCTTACAGCTCAAGGGTGAGTTTCAATATTATATATCTGTGAGTTTACACCAAAACCCTCACTCGCTTTAAAATATTATAATATCTATTTATCCCTTTCAAAGCTTTCATATATTAATACGTATTTTATATTTTCTAATTTACATTTACAGATAGTTTCTAAAAATCAAATTACTTAAATCAAATTTAAATTTGATACACTTATACACACTAAATATTTATCTAAACTTAGTGGGAGAAACAAAATCCCACTAAGTAAGATTCATTGATAATTCAAAGTAATTAATATAGGTAATTTTAGGTTAAAAATTAGCACAAAAAAACAGCCTTTCTCTTGAGGCGAGAAGTCTGTTCGCGGTACCACCCAATTTTATTACTTAATTCAATAACGATTCACACCGGCACAGCTTACTATAATTTCAGCTTACAGCTCAAGGGTGAGTTTCAATATGAAATATTTATGGGTTTACACCAGATCCCACTCGCTTTAAAATATACATCACATTTAATAGTCCCTGTCATAGCTTTTATTATTTAAATATGAGTATATGTTACTATAAAACAATTCAAATGTCAATAGTTTATTTTAAATTTTTGATGGCTCATTTCACTAAAACGAAACATGGTTGGTTCATATAAATTAAAAGATTTTTTGCGATAGCTAAAAATCATCCTTAACTATTAACTTTTCATTCTTAATTCTTAACTTGCGAAACTTTGCTTCCCAAAGTTTTTAAACTGCGAAAGTTGAGTATATTTACAAATTAAAATTACATTAAAAATCTCTCTTTATTTAAGAACTGCACCTGTATTTGCAGAAGTAACTAATTTTGCATATCTTGATAAATATCCTGTTTTTATCTTAGGTTCAGGCTTTACATAGTTCTTTCTTCTCTTTTCAAGTTCTTCTTCACTTACTTTTAGCTCCAACTTTTTATTTGTAATATCTACAAATATAGTATCTCCTTCTTCTACAAGTCCTATTAGTCCACCTTCCATAGCTTCTGGTGATACATGGCCTATAGATGCCCCTCTTGTAGCTCCTGAAAATCTTCCATCTGTTAAAAGTGCTACATCTTTATCTAGCCCCATACCCGCTATAGCAGAAGTTGGTGAAAGCATTTCTCTCATTCCAGGTCCACCTTTTGGTCCTTCATATCTTATTACAATTACATCACCTTTATTTATTTCATTGCCAAATATAGCCTTAACTGCTTCTTCTTCAGAATTATATACCCTAGCTGGTCCTTCATGCACCATCATTTCTTTTGAAACTGCAGATTCTTTAACTACAGCTCCATCTGGTGCCAGATTTCCTCTAAGTATTGCTATTCCGCCTTCACTGCTGTAAGCATTATCTACACTTCTTATAACTTCATAATCAAGTACTTTAAAATCTTTTATAGTTTCACCCACAGTTTTTCCTGTAACAGTAAGTGCATCTTCATTTATAAGACCTTTCTTAGAAAGTTCATTCATAAGAGCTGGTATTCCTCCTGCCAGATGAAGATCTTCCATATGATGTTTGCCACTTGGACTTAATTTTGTAAGACAAGGTGTGTGTTTACTTATTTCATGGAATAAATCCAAATTAAGTTCTATGCCTGCTTCATGAGCAATTGCTGGAAGATGAAGTACTGTATTTGTAGATCCTGCCATAGCCATATCTACTGTTATAGCATTTTTAAATGCATCTAAAGTTAGTATATCTCTTGGTCGTCTATTGTTCTTTACACAATCCATTACATACATTCCTGCATATTTTGCCAGCTGATTTCTCTCACCAGTTTGTGCAAGGGCACTTCCATTTAGAGGTAAACCCATTCCAAGTACTTCTGTAAGACTATTCATACTGTTTGCTGTAAATAAACCTGAGCAGGAACCGCATCCAGGACAAGCTCTCTTAGCTTCTTCTTCAAGTTCTTCCTCGGTTACTTTTCCGTCGCTGCAGGCTGCCACTTTTTCAATGCAAGTGCTAAAGTCAAGTGCTTTATTATTTAGCTTACCTGCCCTCATAGGTCCTCCACTTACTACTACAGCTGGTATATTAAGTCTTGCAGCTGCCATAAGCATTCCAGGTACAATTTTATCGCAGTTAGGAATGAGTACCAATCCGTCAAAACCATGAGCCATTGCCATAGCTTCAATTGAGTCTGCTATTAGTTCTCTTGAAGCAAGAGAATACTTCATTCCAACATGACCCATTGCAATTCCATCGCAAACTGCAATAGCAGGAAACTCTATAGGAGTACCCCCAGACATTGCTACTCCAAGTTTTGCAGCTTTTGCTATTTCATCTAAATGCATGTGACCTGCAACTATTTCGTTTTGTGAATTTACTATTCCTATAAGAGGTCTTTCAATTTCCTCTTTTGTATATCCCATTCCATACATAAGTGCTCTTGCTGGAGCTGCCTTAATTCCTTTTTTTACTGAATCACTTTTCATTTTTAGTATCCTCCTTAAACTCAGAAATTTTTTATAAAAAAATAACCGCCTGCCTGGGGCAAGAAGCTTTGCGGTACCACCCAATTTTTTCTTAATTCTAATAACGGCAATACCGACACAGCCTACTAATTTCAGCTTGCAACTTAGGAGTGATTTTCAAAAGTTTCGCATTCATGGGTTTCCACCTTATCCCCATTCTCTAAAAATACTACACTATTTACTCTTCTCCATCATAGTTTTTATAATACATAATATATAATTTTGTAATAATTTTCCCACATTTTCTATTTATAAGCCCTTTTTTATTTACAAGTAATATCTACCTATAATTATTTTGCCCCTAATAAAGATAGATTATTGATATTACAGGGATTAGGAGGGAAAAGTGCCTCCCCTACTTCTCCTGTAAATTTAAGTCATCCGC
>DAIMMR010000580.1:0-2108 GCA_036720575.1 Clostridium sp. | reverse complement strand
TATTCAGATGAAGTTGAAATAGCATAAAAATATTGACTGGATGAAAAGCTAATTTCATATGCAGCACCTATGCGTAAAATAGGAGAATGGAGAATTGTTATGAGAGATTTTACAGCGCCAGCAGATTTTAGACAGGAAATCAAAGAAATTCAGGAAACAGATGTCAATAATCAGAAATCCATTGATTATCAAAAACAGCGTCTTGCAGAAAGATTTATTGAAAAGATTAATCCAAACACAGAGCCTAATTACGATCTTGCAGTAGAAAAAGCAAATGCCATTTATACCTTACTTTGTAATCTTTATGAAATGCAATTTGACTATATCAATCGTCAGTTTGGTGGCTTGGTGGCGCGGAAAGAAGGTGAAAATATGATTGATTCTTATGTAAAGAACATTCAGAATGCACAGTCAGTTTTAGAAATTGAAGAGATTGTAGCACAGGCTATTGTAGACGGAGAATATGATTCAAAGATCGCAGACGAAGCAGAACATATTCTTAATCTCAACAAATGACATTGAGTTTTGATAGTGCGCCTTGTAATTCCTCCGCAGGGCGTACCAATGAGAACTAAAACAAACTACATAACCGAAAGGAAGTCTGTGTTATGAAAAAGCATGAAATTTATCTTTGTGGTTGCGGTGGAAATCTTGGTTGCACTGAGAAGCTTATAATGGCTTTACCTGATTTTGCAACTGTGCGTTAAACAGTAGAAAAAGTTATAAAAAGGAGAATAACAATGAAAAATATTAAGAAGAATCCTAAATATTTTATTTCAAAGAATAAAAAGTTTAAGATAATTAATAACAATGGTGAATATTTTGCATATGTGTTTTCTAAAAAATATAATCAATATATTTGGGTAGAAAAATGTTGTAAAACACTTAAAGAATGTAAAAAACCAATATTTGAATTATTGAATTGTAATAACTTTTAGTATTTTGCACCTATGCGTTAAATAGGAGAAAGAAGTGTTCGTTATGTATACTATTACTAGATCTGTTACGAAAGAGGTTAATGAATTTGATTTTTCTAAATTTCATGTAGGAGATTTGATTGCAATAAAAAATAGAAATCATAATTTTTTTTCAGATGAAAAAAATTGGAAAGATTGTACCGCATTTGATTTAGATGGAACAATTGCATTTTTTATTATTCTTGGAATAGATAAAGATTCTTTAGTTGTTTCCAGTGGTGAAGGTCAATATACATTTTCGCCTAATAATTTTTTAATGCCGTGGAAAGATCAAGGTCAAACCGAACCAGATTATGAAATCGTGAGTTATATCTCTAAATCAAATATTGAGAATAAGATGTTAAATTAATACTTTTAGTTTTGATAGATATGCCTTGCTGTCCTCCTTCAAGGCATATCAGTGAGAACTGAAATAACTTACATAAACGAAAGGATTATAGATAATGACGAATAAGCAAGTGCAAGCAATTAAAACACTTTATAAAGATGGAATTCAATATAAGGAAGTAATAGATAAATCAGGATTAAAAACAGAAGAAAAAAGATATTTTTTAAATGGCAAGATGTATTATTCAAATTCTGTTGGAATGTTTAATGAAAAAGGTTCATTTATTTGTAATGGATATTATGCGGTATTAATACAAAATCGTGAAACATATGATAAATTTATTGAGATTAAGGAAGCAGATACAAAGCATTATAAAATAAATTTTAATATAGATGGTATTTATAAATTGCTTATGCAAAGATGGAATAATTATTTAAGTGGTAAGTGTTTCCAAGAAATATACGAAGGTGATTTACCAAAAGATTGGAAACAAAATGTTGTACATAAACAAGAAAAAATAGTACAAGAAATTAATTGTCATCATAAATTTAGTAAAAATAATTTTGATGTATATATGATCAATGATGCAATGTTGAATAAGGTATATTTGGATCATGTCACTAAATTCATGAAGTCAGACATTCACTGGATCATAATAGGAGATAGATTGCAGCCTGTATTTCTAACAGATGGAAATGTCGTTGCTGTAATCATGCCGATTAGATATAATAATTAAATTTTTAATTAAATCGAATTGTAAATTTATATAGCGAGAAAGGGATACATTATGGATGTTATGTTGA
>DAIMMR010000579.1:0-2109 GCA_036720575.1 Clostridium sp. | reverse complement strand
AATTAGTTTTATCGGAAGGGAGATAATTATAATGAATGATAAAACAAATGAATTAATACAGGAAATAAATGATTTAATTATAGAAAAAGAAACTATAAAAATAGAAAATAAAAATAGAATTAACAATGTTAAACTTTGGAATAAATATAAAAGAGAAAACCCTTATATTTATCGTAAATTAAATGAATTCAAAATCAAACAAATAATAGAACATTTATATAAATATGGAATTGATTATAAAATAAAAACATATTATTATGACAAGGATGATTATTTAGAATTTTGGTGTAGTCAACAGAGGTTAAGTGAAGCAAAAGCTAATAAAACATTAAATAAAGATGATGGAAAATTTTTAATATTTGATGATGGTTCAATAGTTGAGTTTAATATAAAATAATTATCTAATAAAGGAGAATATAAAAATGATAATTCAAAATTTAATTATAGGTAACGATAAATTTGGTGAAAAATTAAGATGTGGTGATATATGTGAATATGAAATAAACAAAGTAAAAATAAGAGGATTAATAGTTTATGATGAAGATACTTATTCATTCGCATTTGAACAATTAGATGATAATTTTCCAATAACTTTAATGAGTGCAGTTGAACATGGAACGATTGAAAAATCAATTAACATGGATAGAGCAACAAAAAATTATCCTGATTATGACAAGTGGAAGAAAATATATAATAGCAATTTAGGGATAGCTAAGTAGATAAAAAGGAAATTTTATCGCACAAATGACAAAAATAAGTATTGAAATTTCAACACTTACAGGAGATAATAAATGAAATTTAGCAGATTATTTTGGAAGTTCTTATATAAATACCATGATAGTCAAATTAAATTAAAAAAATATGTTGACAACCTTTGGTAAAAATGTTATACTAAATTAAAAAAAATGAATCAATTAAAAAGGAGATCAAAATGAATAAACTAATATTTAAAGTTGCAGAAAAAATCAGCTACAAATTAGATGAGTTATGCATGTACATAATAGATGACGGTAGAAAATATGAAGAACATAAAATACTATTTAACGTGTTAGATAAAATGTCAACGAGTATTTACAATGTTGGATATAATAAATGTGTTCTAGGGGCAAAATAAAGGCTCAAAATATAAAAATAAATTAGGAGGTTAATAAATAACATGAGTATGGTAATATTGAGACAAAATTGTTTGAGTCCAACTTTTAAAAGTGTTTTGAAATATCTTGACAAACAATATCCTAATTATGGCTTTGACGAAGTAGAACAAGATATAACAACAGGATTAGTTAATATAAATGAAGAGAGACTAAATGCAGTAAAAGCTTTAATGGTATTAAAAGAAACTAATAAAAATAATCAAAAGCAATGTACTGCTATTAATAATTTTTTAAAGATGCTTATGAAAGAAAATAAAATATGTTAAAGAAAATTAATAAATTAAATTAAAAATACGTGAATATTTGGAGGGAATCATGGGTATACTTATAATAGGTAATCAATCCACTTATAAAAATAGTGGATGAATACATAAACCTAAAAAGGAGGAATTGATTTGGTAAGAGAGAATAATATGAGTTTTAAAAGAGGTAGTGTTATATTAGTAAATTTAGGGGATAAGGACGGCTCAATTCAATATGGAATTCGTCCGTGCGTTGTAATTTCTAATAATCTTAATAACAAATATTCAACTGTTTTAACGGTAGTGCCATTAAGCACATCTAAATTTAAAAAAAGTTTACCAACACACATATCTGTTACTACCGATAATAGTGAGATTGAAAAGGATTCTATAGCTCTTTGTGAGCAAACTATGTTAATTACTAAAGACCAAATAATAAAAGAATTATTTGAGTTAAATGATACATTAATGATGCAGATAAACATTGGAGTTATGATACAATTAGGATTAATCAATAAAAATAATCCAAGAATAAATACATCAATGATGGCTATGGCAGTATAAGAATTAAATTAAAGGGAGACGTAAAGCGAATGAAAAAAATGACAATTATTTTAGCAATAGGGATAATACTATTGGGTATAAATAATACGCAACTCAATAGTATTATCGAAGCTAAAGATGAAAATATAAAAATAATTAAAAATGAAAAT
>DAIMMR010000578.1:0-2109 GCA_036720575.1 Clostridium sp. | reverse complement strand
TGGATTATAGGTCGGCATTGCAACAATTGATTTTAATGTTTGATAAGAATAATAAATTACAACTTGAAAATAATCGTATGAAACCAAAAGAAGATCAGTATGATACTTTCATGAACAGCCAAGGAAATTTCAGTGTCAATCAGGTTGCAAACATGTTAGGGCAAGGTGAATACATATTCTTCGCAATATTGCGAAATAGTAAAATCTTGAGATATGAAAACGGGGATAATGTTCCTTATGGACGATTTCGTAAATCGGGACATTTTATTGAGGTAGCCACAGTTGATCCGAGAGGATTCAATCATACTAAGACTTATGTAACTCCCAAGGGTGTCGCATATTTATGTAAGCGATTTAAGCTGTCTCTTGTTGAAGGGAAGGCGGTCTGAAATGAAAGCTCTAAATGTTGAAAATCTTCCTCTCCCCACTTTCTATTCTTCCATGTTGGATTATAATGGCGCGGAAGGTGATAAAAATTTCATTCTTATACCGTTTAAGAATATGTTTTCTAATATGGAAGAATTTGATAAAACTCATGCTTTCTTGACAGAAAGGTTATTGGAACAGTACAGAGAAAGTTTGGGTGTATCAAAATCTGAATTTAAAGATTTGATTCAACCGTCATTGCATTTGGCCATTACTGTTGATGAGCATTACGGATACAAGTTTGAAATTTTCAAATTTGCTACGATTGCAAGTGTAGAAGCGAGCATTCAAATAAGTTTTGACGATGACGAATCGAAAAGGATTTACCCAGTCTTAAAATACCTTGACAATCAAAAGCTGGAAGAAGTTAGAAATGAATCAGTGCAGAGTATGAGAGAGCAAATTCCAGCAAAGGTTGGGAACAAGTTAAAACTTGTTGCAGACGATATTGTTGGTGTTAGATATCGTGCGGCATGGATTTCATATGATGGTCGTGAGTGTGTAGCGCTTGAAATAGCAAACTGTTTGAATAAAACGTGTCCAGTAGAAGTTGTAGAATTTGGATTTTAAGTATTAAAGAGACTGTTAAAAGACAGTCTCTTTTTACCATATTATGGTTTTACTTTTTCAAATGTGTTACATTTGCCACTATCAAAATATTCATAAAGGTTATCGTCTGTAGCAAGAATATATCCATTTCCTTTTAGATAAGATACTTTTATTTCGCGGCTATTATCAAAAATATGAGCCATACCAGATATATTACTTCCTGCGTTTCCTCCACTTGGATCTATCATTTTTCTTGTGAAGTTTACAGCAGATCCTTCTTCCTTTGTAAACGCCAATGTAATCTCCATATCGTTTACAGAATTTTCTCTACTACAATACCATGTTCCAATGAAATAATCAATGGATGCCTTTGAACTTTCATCTTCGGCAGTTAATTCAGAACTTTCTTGTATAATATTTTTTTGATATACTTTTGTATTTGGATAGGAACATCCAGTAATAGATATTACTAATCCTAAAATTACAGATAAAATTATTCGTTTTTCCAAGATATCATCTCCTGTTTATTAATTATATAGTTAGTATATGTAAAAGTCAATAATTTATAATAAATTCCCTAAAATTTATTATAAAAAGCAACAAATTGATATTAACTCCATTTAATTCTATTTCAAAAATAGCTTCTGCTATTCCTTTAATAGATAAATATAATAAAGATTTAGACTTGACCGCAAAAGAAACACAGATATTAGATTCTGCAATGAAATCTTCTACATTTGATAAATATGTAGAAAGTATTAAAGATGGTTCAGCTTCATTAAGTGGATATATTAAATATTTAATTGAAACACAAGCTCAAACTCTAGGCGCAACCATTAAAACAAAATTGCTTTCCGCAGCAATGACTGCTTTGAATATGGCAGCTAATATAGCAATAGTTACTTTGGTTTCATATGGGATTGAAAAACTTGTTGAATATTTTATAAATTTATCTCATGCACAGCAAGATGCTATAAATAAAGCAAATGAATTAACTGAAACATATAATAATAGTATCCAGACAATCAATTCAAATATTACATCTTTACAGAGTTTACAAGATGAATTTTCTACACTTGCTAAGGGTGTAGATGAAAATGGTAAAAATATTGGTTTAACTACTGATCAATTTAA
>DAIMMR010000577.1:0-2125 GCA_036720575.1 Clostridium sp. | reverse complement strand
TCTATTTTCGTATCTGTCCTTCTCCATAGATTACATACTTTGAAGTAGTAAGTTCATTTAATCCCATAGGGCCTCTCGCATGAAGCTTCTGGGTACTTATACCTATTTCAGCACCAAATCCAAACTGCTCACCATCAGTAAATCTAGTAGAGGCATTTACATAAACTGCCGCAGCATCAACTTCATTTAAAAATCTTTGAGATGCATTGTAATCATTTGTTATTATAGCTTCGGAATGTTTTGTTCCATATTTATAAATATGATCTATAGCTTCATCCAGCGAATTCACTACTTTTACAGCCAATATCAAATCTAGAAATTCTGTATCATAGTCTTCTTCCGTTGCCAATTTTGCATAGGGAATCAGTCTCTTTGTTTCACTGCATCCTCTTATTTCAACTCCCAAACTTTTTAAAGTTTCTCCCAAATGAGGCAAGAACTTTTCAGCAGCATTCCTGTGTACAAGCAATGTCTCCATAGCGTTGCAAACTGCTGGTCTTTGAGTCTTTGCATTTACCACTATATTTTCTGCCATACTTAAATCTGCACTTTCATCCACATAAACGTGGCAATTTCCTATACCAGTTTGAATTACAGGTACTGTAGAATTCTTTACTATGGAATTGATAAGTCCCCTGCCCCCTCTTGGTATGAGCACATCTACATATTCGTTAAGTTTCATCAAAGTTTCCACTGCTTCTCTTTCAGTTATATCTATAAATTCAATAGCCCCTTCTGGAAGTCCGGCACCAACAGCAGCTTTATTTATTGTATTGTATATAGCTACATTAGAGTTTATTGCCTCTTTTCCTCCTCTTAAAATAACTGAATTTCCACTTTTAAGACAAAGTGCAGCAGCATCTACCGTTACGTTTGGTCTGGCTTCATAGATTATTCCTATTGTTCCAAGAGGTACTCTCACTTTCCCAATACGCAGCCCATTAGGTCTTTTCCACATCTTAGACACTTCTCCAATAGGGTCTGGAAGTGAAGTCACCTTAACAAGTCCCTCTGCCATAGAATCTATCCTCTTTTGGTTTAATTCAAGCCTATCAATAAAAGCTTTATTTTCACCTGACTTTTTTGCATTATCAAGATCTACCTTATTAGCTTGTAAAATAAGTCCTTTGTTGTTTTCAAGTGCCTCTGCCATAGCACCTAAAGCTTTATTTTTTAAATCAGGACCCATATTAGATAATATTCTTGCAGCCTTACTTGCAGTTTTAGCTTTTTCTATAACATAACTATCTATATCCACCTCTATAAGCCTCCTTTTATTTTTCTGCTTCAAATAAAGTTCCAATTTCTTTATTTGAAACTATATCTTCTATAACAGAATCCTGGGATCCATTTGCTATTATCATAGATATCCCCGATGACACTGCTATTTTTGCAGCCTTAATTTTAGTATACATACCACCTGTTCCAACACTACTGTGAGATCCCTTACTGCAATCTTCAATTTCCTTTGTTATTTCAGGAACACAGCTTATTAATTTAGCATCTTTATTCGATTGGGGATCCGAACTATAAAGTCCATCAATATCTGAAAGCAATATGAGAAGATCTGCATGAATGGTCTTTGCAATCAAAGCTGAAAGAGTATCGTTATCACCAAATTTTATTTCCTCTACTGCAACTGCATCATTTTCATTAACTATGGGTATTACTCCACGTTTTAAAAGTGCTGTGAAGGTATTTTGGGCATTAGTATAATTATCCACAATGTCCAGATCATTTTTTGTAAGCAAAATCTGAGCAACTATTTTGCCATGTTGTGAAAATATCTTTTCATATGTATTCAAAAGTATTCCCTGTCCAATAGCCGCAGCAGCTTGTTTTTCACATATGTCTTTTGGCTTTGTTTTAAGTCCTAATTTCAAAAAGCCAACACCAATAGCCCCAGAGGTTACTAAAACTACACTTTTACCTTGATTTTGCAAATAACAAATTTGTCTTACTATTTCTTCTATTCTATACAAATCCAAAGATCCATCTTCGGTTATAAGAGTAGAAGTACCTACTTTAACTACAACTTTTTTAGCATTTTTTAAATATTTTTCTCTAATGTTCATTTTTTACTCCCCACAAATAATTTCTTTTATATACTCAACTTTCACACACA
>DAIMMR010000058.1:0-15164 GCA_036720575.1 Clostridium sp. | reverse complement strand
TATTTCCTCATTAGAAGAAGAAAGTTGATTTCTATTTTTTATAAATAGAGTTGCTATTAAAGCGATGAATACAAATAAGGTACACAGCATCAGTGTATAATCGAAAGCATCTGAATATGCTTGACGACTTACTAGTTTTACAAAGGTACTTTTAGCTTGAATCTGACTATCTACTGTAGATAGTCCAATCTGTGAAAGCCTCTGCTGAATTTGGTTTAAAAGATTTAAAGCTGTATTGTTAAAAGGAGTTATTTGTTCTGAAAGCCTATGGTAATATATTTCTGCCTGGCTGCTAAGGGAATGGGTCATTATGGTTATTGAAACAGAGCCGGATATTTGTCTTATTGTATTTTGGATGGTAGAACCTTGAGTCATTAATTTTTGAGGAAGCAGATTCATTCCAAAAGTAGAGAGAGGCATCATAGTGAGACCTATTCCTGCTCCACGAAGTATCAAAAATAAATTTGCAGTGTCTTTTGAAGTATTAGAGGTAAGTATGCCTAATTGATAACAAGAATAAAGTAATAAAATTAATCCTGGGAGTATTACTATTTTTTCATTAATTTTATCTATTAGTTTTGCACTTATAGACATCATGATACCGGTAACAATGGCAGAAGGAAATAAAAGCAAACCTGTTTGCATGGCAGTATATCCATCAATTTTTTGAAAAAATAAAGGCATTGCATATACTCCGCCCATTAAGCACATGTTTATGAGTGCCAGAGCAATCAAAGAAAAAGAAAAATCTAGCCGTGATAATAATTTTAAATCCAGAAGCGGCTCTGGAACAGATAACTCGTTTATAACAAATAATATTAAATTAAAAATTCCTATTGTTAGTAGAATGGGATTTTTTATACCATTCCAATCTATAGGATTTTGGCTTAGTATATATAAAATACTTACAATGCCTACTGTTGAAAATACAAAGCCTAAAATGTCAACTTTTTCAGGGGCTTTATGGGGAAATTCCTTGAGCAGCAGTGCTGATAAAATTGTCGTCATAATTCCTATTGGAACATTTACGTTGAAAATTAACCTCCAGCTTAGTTTTTCTATAATGTAACCACCTAGGGTAGGACCTATGGCAGGTGCTGCCATGCTTGCTATTCCCCAAAATCCCATGGCAAGTCCCCGCTCTTTAGAGTTAAACATTTTAAGAATTATAGTCATACTTACAGGCATGATCATTCCTCCGCCAATAGCTTGAATTATACGGAAAATTATCATGCTTGTGTTGCTCCAAGCAATACCGCAGAGCAGGGAACCTATTGTAAATGATATTAAGGAGAAAATGTATAGTTTTTTATTTCCAAATTTTTCTGAAAGAAATCCTGTAAGGGGTACAATTGCCCCTAAAGTAAGTGTGTAGGCAGTTAAGACCCACTGAACATTATCCAAAGATACATTGAAAACTGCCATCATTTTAGGTATTCCAATATTTACTATACTAGCATCGAGAATAGACATAAATGTTCCCATAATTACTACTGCAAGACCAAGCCATCTATATGAATCTGAGTTATTATCTTCTGCCATTTAAAACTACCTCTTTATTTAATATGAATTTTAACAATTGCGTTGGTTCCCGGCAGCAATTCACAGTTGGCAGTTTCAAGTGAAATTTTTACAGGAATTTTTTGAACAACTTTTGTAAAAGTTCCACTAGTTGATGTAGGTATAAGTGCTAGATCAGAATTGGCATATTTACCAATTGATTTAACTTTACCTTTAAATTGTCTATTACCATATTCATCTACTTTAATGTCTACAACTTGTCCAGGCTTTATTTCTCTTGCTTTTGTCTCCTCAATATTGGCATTTACATATAATTTTCCAGGATCTACCATTACTGCAATTTGCTGTCCTTGAGAAAGTACTTCTCCTATAGTACCGGTTTTTTTGAGGACAATTCCACTGATTGGTGCCCTTATAATGGAACTGTCTAAGCTTGTATCAGGAATATTTCCCATGTCCTGTCTTGCAATTATTTGATTTTTTTGTACGTAGTCTCCGTCATCTATATTTATTTCTACAAGCTTTCCTGAAATTTGAGGAGTTGCTTTAATCAAATCTCCTTGAATTGTGGAATCATCTGTTGAAACGTAATACATATTGTTATATACATAATAGGCAACTATTCCACCAATAGCTATCATCATAAGTAACAGTACTATTCCTATCAATACTTTTCTATTTTTCAATCTTAACACCTACCTTGTTTTTACAGCCTATTTCTGCAAACATTCCTGGTTTTAACACGTTATTTCCATCTTTAATAGTAACTTTTACTAGTGCATCTTTGCTTTGAGAATCTATCTGGGTGTCTATTACGGAAATTTCTCCTTGAAATATACCGTTATTGATGTTAGATACTTTTACATTAACCTGGTCACCAACTTCTATTTTAGTGAGGAGTTCCTGGGGAACATAACTATCTACATGCAATTGGTCAGCATTTACTATAGTAAGAAGAATTTGACCAACACCAGACATTTCTCCTTCATTTACATTTTTCACGGTAACTGTTCCAGATATAGGGGCTGTAATAACTCCGTAACTAAGTGAAGTTTTTGCTGTATTTACACTAACCTGAGCTTGATTTACAGTAGCTGCCACTGCATTTATATCACTTTCGGTTGATCCATTTTGAAGCATAGTTAAATTTTGGATTACAGATTCATATTGAGCTTTTGCACTGGAAAGGACCTGCTCGGCCTCATCTACATTTATTTGGGCAGCACTACCGCTTGCAAAAAGCTGTTTTTCACGATCGTAATTTTTCTGGGCAATATCATAAGCGTCTTTAGCACCATCTACTGCTGCTTTTGCAGAAGCAATTTGTTCAGGTCTTGAACCAGATTTGACTTTAGCTAGGTTAGCTTGAGTGGTTGCCACAGATGCCTGAGCTTGGTCTACCTGAGCCTGCAGATCTTTTGTATCTAAGTAGATAATAGGATCTCCTGAGTTAACCTTGCTTCCAACATCTACTTTGATTTGAGATATTTTTGCGTTGATCTTAGAAGATACATTGGAAGAGGTATTTGCTGCAATTTTTCCACCAAAGAGGTATATGTCTTTGGATGATGAAGTAGAATTTTTTTTGTTAGATGAATTTAAACTGTCATTGTGAGAAGAACACCCAATAAGTAGTAAAGGACATATTAATAATATTGATATTAGCTTTTTCATTTTTATCCCCCTTAAATTGAATTTTATGTATTATAGAGATATACGTTTTAATCAACGTTTAAAACATTGTTTAATAAAATAATAGTATTTTATATTAAGATTGTCAATATAAATTTAATATTAGCAACACTTAGCATTAGAAATACAGAATACTTGAATGTAACTATTGACAAAAAACATATAAATAAGTAATATAATATTCAAAGATGTTTTAAACAATGTTTCATAATACATAGTTATTTTAGGAGGATATTAAATGAAATATAATTCAAAAGATATTCCAAATACTAAGGATCGAATATTGAATTCTACTCTTTATATTATTGGAAAAGAAGGATTTCAGAATGTTACTATAAGAAAAATAGCAGCGACAGCTGATGTTAATGTAGCATCAATTAATTATTATTTTGGTTCAAAGGAAGGTGTAATTAACGAGGCATTAAAATGTCTTACCAGTAAATTTATGAGTTCTTTTGAAATTCTCCAAAATAAACAGATTACACCAATAGATAGACTTAGGAGTTTCCTTAGGAGTTATTCTGATGCCAGTGTTGAGTATCCAGATGTATTTAGAAATTTTGTCAATCAACTTATATATAATGATGACATGAAATTTGATTATATTAAATTTATTGAAGATGAAGGAGTCTTTAAGATAAAAGATATTTTATCAGAAGTTACGGGAATTAAGGATGAAGAAAAATTATCCATGATGGCACTGCAGGGAATTGCTAGTTTAATTTTTCCTGTAATATCTGATAACCAAACAAGAAAAATTTCTAATTTAAATTACAAGGATAAAAATGTTAGGTATAAATATATAGATGTGTTAATTAAGTCGCTTCAAGGCAACAGTATATTAATGTAATTCACAATGCACGATGCACAATTTGCAATAGTAATATATAAAAAAAGAACAAAATGTTTTAACATTTTGCTCTAAAATTGTGCACTGTGCATTATGCATTGTGAATTGTCTAAACATTGAACCTGAAGTTAACTACGTCTCCATCCTGCATGATATAGTCTTTTCCTTCCAATCTATAGAATCCTTTTTCTTTTGCAGAGGATTCAGATCCACATTCTATAAGTTTATCATAGGATACAATTTCAGCCCGTATAAATCCCTTTTGTATATCAGTGTGTATTTTACCTGCAGCTTCTGGAGCTTTTGTACCCTGCTTTATTGTCCAAGCTCTTACTTCTTTTTCTCCAGCAGTTAAAAAGCTCATAAGTCCGAGAAGTTTATAACTGGCGTTTATGAGTTTGTCAAGACCTGCCTCGCTTAAACCATATTCCTCTAACATTTCAAGTCTTTCATCATCTTCTAGGGAAGAAAGTTCTTCTTCTATTTTAGCGGAAATTATTACTGCTTCTGAACCTTCGCCCTTTGCGTATTTTTTTACTTTTTTTACAAAATCATTTTCCAAATTTCCGGAAGTTAAGTCATCTTCAGAAATATTGGCTACATAGAGTACAGGTTTAGTTGTAAGTAAAAAGAAGCTTTTAACAAGTTCGGCTTCATCTTCATTTAGATCTAGAGTTCTTACAGGCTTACCTTCCTCCAGATGTTTTTTTACTTTTAACATAATTTCATATTCAACTTTTGATTCCTTATCTCCACTTTTGATAAGTTTCGACACTTTTTCAATTCTTCTGTCTATTACTTCTAAATCTGAAAATATAAGCTCTAAGTTTATGGTTTCAATATCACGAATAGGGTCTACACTGCCATCTACATGGACAATATTATCATCTTCAAAACATCTAACCACATGTACGATAGCTTCTACTTCTCTTATATGAGATAAAAATTTATTTCCAAGGCCTTCTCCCTTGCTAGCACCTTTTACAAGTCCTGCTATATCGTAAAATTCAATAGCTGTATATACCTTTTTCTTTGAATTGTACATTTTTTCAAGTACATCTAATCTTTTATCTGGTACACTAACCACTCCTACATTTGGTTCTATAGTACAGAATGGATAATTGGCAGATTCTGCACCTGCCTTTGTTATTGCATTAAATAGGGTACTTTTGCCAACATTTGGCAAACCCACGATTCCAAGTTTCATCTATGTACATTCCCTTCTTAAAATATAATTAACTGGTGTAAAATTCATCTAAATTATACTCTACAGAGCATATTATTTCAATAAACAGAGTTCTTGGTTTCAGGTGGAGTTTTTTCTCCATCTGAAACTTATTAACAGGATTCTTAGTGCTTTAGCACTTAGAAGGCGTTATCCTTTAGGGAAAATCGTTATCCAGGGGCGTAGCAGTCGTTATCCCCCACTTTATAAGAAAAGCAGATGTCCCAAATCTTTGATTTGGCGACAGTCGCTTTCGCTGTGTGCGATGGGGTATTACGGCTGGTAGCCATCGGATAAATGCAGTGAATATAACTAATTCTGCTGGTCGGTAGAAGGAAAAAAAAAAGTTGATGAAAAATTAAATTTAATAGGCTTAAAAAAAATATTAAAATTCTATTAAAAAAGAGGAAATTTTATGTTAATATAGAATAAGTAATTTGGTGGATTAAAGTGGTTAAAAGTGGAGCGTAATAGCAGTAAGAGGTGTAATGATGTTTTTAGGTGAGTATGAACATTCACTAGATAGTAAAAATAGAATAATTATACCTTCTAAATTCAGAGAAGAATTAGGAACCAAATTTATTTTGACTAAAGGTTTAGATAGCTGCCTTTATGCTTTCCCACTTTGCGAATGGCATTTACTTGAAGAGAAGTTAAAGAAACTTCCACTTACTAATAAAAATGCCAGGGTTTTTGTAAGATTTTTTTTCTCCGGGGCAAATGAAATGGAACCTGATAAGCAGGGGAGAATTTTAATGCCCCAGACACTTCTAGAATATGCAGCTATAAATAAGGAAATAGTAAGTATAGGAGTATCTAGCAGAATAGAGATATGGAGTAAAGAAAATTGGATAGAATACAATAATTTAAACATAAATTTTGATAATATAGCGGAACAAATGAATGAACTTGGAATATAGCAAAATTGGAGGACGCATTATATGAAATTTAAACATGTACCTGTGCTACTTAATGAGACTATAAATAGTTTAAATATTAAAAAAGAAGGAATATATGTAGACTGCACTTTAGGAGGGGGAGGGCATTCCTTTGAAATCTTAAAGAGATTATCCCACAAGGGAAGGTTAATAGGAATTGATGAGGATACGTCTGCTATAAATGCAACAAGGGAGAGACTGAATAAATTTAAAAATATTACTTATGTTCACAATAACTTTTATTATATAGATGAAATTTTAGAAGAACTTAAAATAGATAAAGTTGACGGGATACTTATGGATCTTGGAGTTTCTTCTTATCAACTAGATGAATCAGAAAGGGGATTTAGCTATATGAAGGACGCTCCCCTTGATATGAGAATGAATAGGGATAGTTCATTATCCGCTTATGAGGTGATTAACAATTACAGTGAAGAAAATCTTCATAACGTTATAAGGGATTATGGAGAGGAGAACTTTTCAAAGAGAATAGCAAAATTTATAGTAGCTGAAAGGGAAAAGGCTCCTATAAACACAACATTACAGCTTGTAGATATAATAAGAAATGCAATACCTGCAAGATTTCAAAAAGAAGGTCATCCTGCAAAAAGGACTTTTCAAGCTATACGTATAGAAGTAAACGGAGAACTTAAAATATTAAACAAAGCAGTAGAGGATAGCGTAAAAAGACTGAATACAGGCGGAAGAATATCAATTATAACTTTTCATTCTTTAGAAGATAGAATTATAAAAACTAAATTTAAAAAATTAGAGAATCCATGTACTTGTCCACCGGATTTTCCTATATGTGTGTGTGGCAAAAAACCTATTGTAAAAATAATAAATAAAAAGCCTATAATACCTACAGAAGAGGAAAAAGAGAAAAATTCAAGAAGTAAAAGCTCTAAGCTTAGGACAGCAGAGAAAATTTAGTTCTAAAATTTAAAAGAGGTGAATAAAGTGATATTAATGAATAAAGACAGTATGGTAAATGGAAATACTGCCCTGCAGCCAGAGTACAAGCCTTACAAAGAGACAGAAGAAAAAAGGATTAAAGCTAAGGATCCGAATAGGGCATTAAAGGTAAAAAAGAAACTAAAAGTAATTAGAAATATATGTGTGGTTTTTATTGTAGGTGTTATTCTGGTTTATAGATATTGTGCAATATACAATTCACAGACGGAGCTAAATTCTATAGAAAACGATATAAGCGAAATCAACAAGCAAAATGAAAACTTGAGGGTAGAACTTGTAAAATACAATAATTTGGGATACATAGAAGATAATGCAATAAATAAATTACAGATGAAGGTACCGGATAAAGGAAATGCAGTATATACAAATTTAGATAAGAAAGTTATTAAAGTAGAAGAAAATTCGGATGAATCAGAAATGCACAAGGGGATATTAAATGAGTTGAAGCAATTTATATGGAGGTAAATAATTTTGGCTAAAAAGGAATACAGAGATAGAGTAATTATCAGAAAAAGAATGGTAATTATTTTTAGTTTTCTATTTATGGTTTTCTTTTTACTAATAGGGAGAATGTGCTATGTAATGATATACAGATCACCACAGCTTAAATCCATGGCAATAGCTCAGTGGACAAGTGATGTGAAAATTGATGCAAAAAGAGGAAGAATTTTAGATAGAGGTGGAAATGAATTAGCTATAAGTGCTAATGTATACAGAATTGATTTGGATATGAATACGTTGAGAGACACTATGGAAGAGAAGAAGATATCGGAAGATAAAATATCAGAAGAGTTAGCAGAAGCTCTTTCTATGGATAAGAAAGAAGTATCAAAAATAATGAAAAAAACTCTTCCAGGAGGGCTTCCTATTGCTTCTGCTACGCTTAAAAGAAGAGTGGAAAAGGCTGAAGCAGATAAAGTTAGAAATTTAAATTTAAATGGAGTACTTGTGTCTGCAGATACTAAGAGATATTATCCAAATAACAACTTTTTAGCACAGGTAATTGGACATACTAATTCAGATGGAGTTGGACTTACAGGAGTAGAACTTTATTATAATAAGGAGTTAGCAGGTACTCCAGGTCGTAGAATTGCAGAATTAGATAGGAAGAGTAAAGAACTACCCTATACTATTTCAGAATTTACAAAACCTGTAGATGGAAAGGATATAGTACTTACTATAGATGAAATAATACAACATTTTGCAGAAAAGTCTGCAGAGCAGGCACTTAAAGATTATAATGCAAAAGCAGTTTCTATAACAATTATGAATCCTAAAAATGGAGAAATACTGGCTATGGCAAATAAACCTGATTACAACCCAAATTCTCCTTGGGTAGATAATAAATCTTACGCAGAGCTTCAAAATATATGGAGAAATAGAGCAGTAAGCGATACTTTTGAACCAGGTTCCATATTTAAAGTTATAACTGCACAAACTGCGCTTGAAACAAATTCAGTTAGCGATAGTGATAAATTTACATGTAATGGAAGCATAAATATAGGCAATAGAGTGATACATTGCTGGGTATCTGCTGGACATGGTGTACAGAGCTTTCCAGATATAATTAAAAATTCCTGCAATATAGGTTTTGCAGAGCTTGGCAAAAAAATAGGAAAAGAAAAATTAAATGATTACATACAAAAATTTGGATTTGGTCAAAAAACCGGAGTAGATTTACCAGGAGAAGCTAAAGGAATAGTTAAAAAGACGGAAAATATAAGCGATGTGGATTTGGCAACTATTTCTTTTGGACAGACAGACACAGTGTCAGCAGTCCAATATCTTAGAGCTTTTAATGCAGTGGCAAATGGGGGAACTTTAATTACTCCTCATGTTATGAAAGAAATAGAACATTATGATGAAAATAGTAGCAAAGAAGTTATAGATAAAAAATATGACCTAGCTGGTAATAGTAAAAAATTTTTGGATAGTAGTAAAACTGCAAAACTTAGATCATATCTAGAAAGGGTAGTTACAGAAGGCAGTGGTAAAGGTACTTTTATAGAAGGTTACCACATAGCAGGAAAAACAGGTACAGCCCAGAAGGCTGGAGTTGGAGGATATCAGTCAGGAAAATATGTTTCTTCATTTGCAGGTATGGCACCCTCAAATGATCCTAAGGTAACAATTTTAATTTCTATAGATGAACCAGATCCATCCACTTATTATGCAAGTCAAACTGCGGTACCTACAGCAAAGCAGGTTTTTGAAGATGTACTTAATTATCTTGCAGTGAAAGGGGATACATCACCTTAAAATATTTATCTGATGGATTCATTGATAAAAATAATTAAGTTGTTCTTTACATGAAGTGATTAGAAAATTATAATAAAATAGTGAAAGATTTGATAGAAAATTACTTTAAGGCATGCAGTACTATTATTTGTTAAGTCTGCATGCCAATGCTATGTGTAGATTATGCACAGAGTGCGATGGTAGCCATCGGACAATTTTAAATTAGGGAGTGTATACTATGAAATTAAAGAAAGTGATGAGTGGACTTACATATGAAGTTGTTAAGGGAAATGATGATTTAAATATAGGAGAAATTCAATATGATTCTAGAGAAGTCAAATCTGGAGATGTTTTTGTATGTATAAAGGGATATGTTACTGATGGACATAAATACATAGATAAGGCTTATAAAAATGGTGCGGCAGCTATTGTAATAAGTGAAGAACTAGAAAATGTACCCGATTGTACTGTGATAAAGGTAAAGGATACAAGAAAAGCACTTGCTATTATTTCATCAAATTACTATGATAATCCTTCCAAAAAGATGAAAATAATAGGAATAACAGGAACTAACGGTAAAACTACATCTACATTTATGATGAAATCCATATTAGAGACAGCAGGTTATAAAGTAGGACTCGTAGGTACTATAGCAAATTATATAGGAGACAAGAAAATACCTTCTCATAGGACTACTCCTGAATCTTTAGAACTTCAGAAGTTATTTAAACAGATGGTGGATGAAGGAGTTCAGTATTGTGTTATGGAAGTATCTTCTCATTCACTGTACCTAGATAGAGCATACGGAGTGAAATTTTCAGAGGCAATATTTACAAATCTAACGAGGGATCACTTAGATTTTCACAAGACCTTTGAAAATTATTATAAGGCCAAATTAATATTGTTTAAAAATACTATTAATTCTGTTATAAATATAGACGACAAATATGGAGATAGAATATATGAAGATGCATTAGGAACCAAGATAACCTATGCTATAAATAAGGAAGCTGATTTAAAAGCTAATGATTTAAATATACATTCTAGAGGAGCTAATTTTAATATAACATATAGGGGGCAGACAGCGCATATAAATTTAAATATACCAGGTAAATATAATGTAATGAATGCTCTTGGAAGTGTAGGGGCATGCCTTTGCGAAGGTATAAGTTTAGAAGTTGTGAAAAAGGGACTTGAATCTATGGATGCTGTACCTGGAAGATGTGAAATAGTTACTAAAGGATATAACCTTGGATATGAAGTCATAGTAGACTATGCCCATACTCCAGATGGGTTGGAGAACATATTAAAAACTGTCAGGGAATTTACTAAAGGAAGACTTATAGCTGTCTTTGGCTGTGGCGGAGACAGGGATAATACCAAAAGGCGTATAATGGGCAAGATAGGTACAGAGTTATCTGATTTTGCAGTTATAACTTCAGATAATCCAAGAGGAGAAGAGCCTATGGCAATAATTGATGAAATAGTAAATGGTGTTGAAAAAGATGATTACAAGGTAGTTGAAAATAGGAAAGAAGCTATAAAGGAAGCTATACATATGGCACAAAAAGGCGATGTAATTGTGGTTGCAGGAAAGGGGCATGAAGATTATCAGATATTAAAAGATAAGACCATACATTTTGATGAAAGAGAGATAATAGCTGAAATTTTAGACAATGCACAATAATCAATGCACAATGCACAGTTCACAATTTACAGTTATAGTGCTTTAAAGCATAAAGAACAGATAACAAAGAACAAATATCAGATAATGATAATTTTCTTCCTAATGTCAGAAAATATTAAAATAATAGATTTCCTGAGTTACGAAGGAAGTCATCATTATTTGGACTTTGATATTTAAACTTTAAACTTTTTGAAAATTTTGCAACACCGTATTCTTAAATTACAAATTGTAGTTAGAAAACATATAGCAATTGGTTAAAAAGAGGGGAGAATAAAAATTTGGAATACATGAGTTTTGATGAAATAGTAAATGCTGTATCTGGACAAGTAATAATTTCTGGAAAATATAGTGGATATAGAAATGTAAGCACGGATACTAGAAAAATTGAAGAAAAAGATATATTTATTGCCCTTAGAGGAGAAAGATTTAATGGAAATAAATATGTTGAAGCTGCAAGTGATAAAGGTGCTTCTATATGTATTGTGGATGAAGTATATTTTAAAGAAAGTGAAATAAACGAACGCACTACTGTAATTCAAGTTAAGGATGGAAATCAGGCACTGCTTGATTTAGCAGAATTCTATAAAAGTAAACTTAATGTAAAAGTAATAGGAATTACAGGTTCTGCAGGTAAAACAACAACAAAGGATTTAATAGCATCTGTATTAAGTGCTAAGTTCAAAGTGTTTAAAACAGAAGGCAATCTTAACAATCAAATAGGACTTCCACATATGATATTTAGATTGGATAATAGTTATGATGTGGCAGTTCTTGAAATGGGAATGAATGATAGAGGAGAAATACATAGTATGGCCAAAGCCGCCAGACCAGATATTGCAGTAATAACCAATGTACTTAGGGCTCATATAGGAAATTTAGGAACAAGAGAAAACATACTTGCAGCGAAACTTGAAATAACAGATTTTTTTTCAAAGGATAATACTTTAGTAATAAATTCAGACAATGATATGTTAGGCAATTTAAAAGAAGATAGATTTAACATAAAAAGAGTTGGATTAGAAGAAAATTCAGATATATCAGCTTATAATATAGAGGTAAAAGAAGATTTTATAAGTTTTAACATATGTGAAAACAATGTTAAGATGGAAGATAGGTTTAAGGTAAATGTACCTGGAAAGTACAATGTATTGAATTCCCTACTTGCAGTTGCTTGTGGGAGAATTTTAAATATGACTTATGGAGAAATAAGAGAGGGTTTAAAAAATATAGAGACTACTGCAATGAGAATGGAGATATGTAAAGGAAAAAAATTCAATGTAATTAATGATAGTTATAATGCTAATCCTGAGTCAATGAAAGCAGCTATTGATGTTTTGAAAAATTTTAAATCAAAAAGGAGAGTAGCTGTATTAGGTACTATGGTGGAATTGGGAGATGAATCCTGCAGGATGCATGAGGAAGTAGGAAAGTATGCAGGAAAAAATGGCATAGATATCTTGATAGCCCTTGGGGAATATGTAGAAAATTTTAAAAGGGGATTCCAGGTAACAAATAAAAAGGGAAAATGTATTAGTTTTGATACCTATGCAGAAGCTTTGGAGTTCCTTTTAAAAAAGTGCATTGTAGAGGGAGACACAGTGCTTGTAAAAGCTTCCAGAGCAATGAAATTTGAAACTATAGCAGAAGAACTAAAGAGAACAGCAATAATTAGGAGGTGAATGCCCTTTTTGTTCGGGGCAATATGACATGTATAGATTAATTTATTCTGTACTAATTGCATTTTTTATAGCTATTTTAGAAGGACCTATTTTGATCCCTCTTCTTCATAAACTTAAATTTGGTCAGAATATAAGAGAAGATGGCCCAAAGAGTCATTTAAAAAAAGCAGGTACTCCAACTATGGGAGGAGTATTATTTATACTAGCAACTTTTATAACTATGGCAATTATAGTAAAAAAACCATCAGATGAGGCTATGATAGCCCTTTATGCTTTTGTGGCCTTTGGAGTAATAGGTGCTATTGATGATATCCTAAAGATATTAAGAAAGCAAAATTTAGGACTAAGAGCTTATCAAAAAATGATATTATTATTGATTGTATCTGGAATATTTGCCTACTATTCTGCCAATAATCCATATATAGGGACATCTATAATAGTTCCTTTTGCACATAAAAGTTGGAATTTAGGAGTATTTTATATTCCATTTATAATAATATATTTTGCAGCGACTACAAATGCAGTGAATTTAACAGATGGACTTGATGGATTGGCAACATCAGTTACACTTTTGGTAATGACTTTTTTAGCTCTTGTAAGTTTTGCCATGGGGCATATTACTTTGGCTATTTTCTGTGCAGTTCTTGCTGGAGCACTTTTAGGATTCTTGAAATACAATGCTTTTCCTGCTCAAATATTTATGGGGGATACAGGATCTCTGGCACTTGGAGGTGCAGTAGGTGCAGTTGCAATGATATTAAAACTTCCACTGATTGTCCCAATAATTGGAGGAATATACGTAATAGAGGCAGCATCTGTTATACTTCAAGTGGCTTCCTTTAAACTTACAGGGAAGAGGATATTTAAAATGGCTCCAATCCATCACCACTTTGAACTTTCAGGTTGGCATGAGACTAAAGTAGTTTCTATATTTTGTATAATTACAGTAATATTATGTCTGTTAGGATTTCTATCTTTGTAAAATAAGAAGAAGAAGGTTATCTTTAAATATAGTAATTTTTAAATGCTTTTGTCAGCCTCATATAGTAATAATCTAGGAGGATTTTTATGAGAATTAGTAAACCAAATACTAAAATGGGATCTATAGACTTTGTGCTCTTCTCAACTATAATGTTATTGGTAGCTATTGGAGTTGTCATGGTCTATAGTGCCAGTTCTTACAAGGCATTTTTTGATAAAAGTACAAGAGATAGCATGTTTTATTTAAAAAGACAAGGATTGTGGGCAGTAATTGGAACATTTCTTATGTTTTTTACAGTGAAATTTGATTATAAGAGAATAAAGAAGTATACTAAATTGCTTATGATAGTATCTGTAATATTTTTACTTGCAGTTTTTGCCTTTGAATCTAGAAAAGGTGCACAAAGATGGATAACATTAGGTCCTGTTGGGTTTCAACCTTCTGAAATAGCAAAATACATTGTGGTTTTATATATGGCAAAAAGTATAGAGCTTAAAGGAGGAAGAAAGATAGAAACCATGACGTATGGTGTACTTCCATATCTTTTGGTTTCTTCATTTTATGCAGGACTTGTATTTGCAGAAAGGAATTTAAGTATAGCAGCTGTAATAATGATAGTTACCCTCATAATTTTATATGTATCGGGAGCTAAAATAACCCATGTACTTGGCGTAGTTGGACTTGTAGTGCTTGGGGGAATAGCAGGTATAATATTTGAACCTTATAGAATGGCTAGATTTACAAGCTTTTTAAATCCTTGGGCTGATCCTAAAGACAAGGGATATCAATTGATTCAATCTCTTCTGGCACTCGGATCAGGTGGAATATGGGGAATGGGACTTGGAAGGTCAAGACAAAAATGTTACTACATACCGGAACCTCACAATGATTTTATATTTTCCATTATAGGAGAAGAATTAGGACTAATAGGTTGTACTATAATTGTTATATTATTTATAGTTTTTGTGTGGAGGGGAATTGTTATTGCCATAAGGGCGAAGGATACTTATGGAACCATTTTAGCTACTGGAATAACTTCGGTCATTGCGGTTCAGGCAATAATAAATATTGCAGTTGTAACTGGTGCCATGCCTGTAACGGGAGTACCGTTACCTTTTATAAGTTATGGAGGTTCTGCCCTCATAATCAATATGATGGCAGTTGGAATACTTTTGAATATATCAAGGCAAACAGAAAGTGGTTAAGAATAGCATTGCAAATTTTTTTGTAATGCTATTGTGGACTTTTAAGAACTTAGAAAGATAATCACTTAATATAAAAATATTGCTTCGCAAAGTCTTTAAACTGCGAAAGTTGAGTATATAAATATTTAATATAAATTTAAGGGTTATTTTAATGAAATTACTGTTATTAAGT
>DAIMMR010000576.1:0-2130 GCA_036720575.1 Clostridium sp. | reverse complement strand
CTTTAGACTTATAAAAAGTTTTTAGTGTGATGAAATTTGTTAGTATATGGCTGGATAAGTAAACTTTCTATTTAGAAACTCTATATTATTTATTATATTTTTTTAATATTCCTTCCAGTATTCGGGCATGGCGTCCTTCATCTTTGGAAGCTGAATTGAAAAATTCTTTTGCTGCATCTATTTTTTGTTCTTCTGCTTTTAGAGCATCCTCACGTTTTCCATTGTTTGCAAAAATTTCTCCTTCTAGCATTTGTTTTATATCATGGAAACAATCATCTGTTATCATATTGTTCAATTCTGCACAAGTTGCAGCGTGCTCTACTTCTTCTTTTGCAAGGACTTTTAGTATTTCGGCAATATCGCCATATCCCTGCCTTTGGGCCTGGCGTGCTATGGCAGTATATAATCCTGCCTCCTTGGTTTCACCATTAAAAGTTTGCTTTACAGATCTTTCCAAACTAGTTCCCTTAGTATCTCCTAAAGTTGTTTCATAAGATAATTTTACATCTTCCATATTAATACCCTTCCTTTTTTTAAATATTTTTATCCGATGACTATCTGCTCTAATACTCCCAGGCACTCTGTGGAAGTGACTGTCACCAAATCAAAGAATTGGGACATTTGATTTACACACAGTGAAAGCGACTATCACCAAATCAAAGATTTGGGATATCTGCTTTTCTCTAAGCGTACGTTGCGAGTAGCTACGTCCTTGGATAACGATTTCTAAGTATCAGATGTAGTTAAAACTCCATCTGATGCTAAGAACTCTGTTTATGTGATAAATAAGATTCATGTATTTTGTCTGCTATTTTTGAATTGTCTGATTTTATATCATTTAAGTATAGGAGTACACTGCCGTTATAATCTTTTGGGTTTCCAAATAAAATTACTTCGCAGGCACTTCTTAAAATATTTATTATGCAATCTTCATCGTGATACGCATTACAATTTTTACATTGATTTAGTATAAAGCCAACAGTATTTATTACAGAGGATTCATCAAAAACTTTTGTATCAAATAAAGGAATGTTTTCTATTCCATTTTCTATAAATTGTTCGTTAGATTTAAGACAAGCAAGTAGATCTTTTTTACAATATCCTATAATGCAATTGGAAGCATCGCATTTACCTCCGCAGTTTTCCTTTCCTAAACAACAGGTTTCTACAGATGTTATTAGGGAATTGAAATCTATATCAGTTTCCATATTATATCATCTCCTCTTTATAATAATAATTATATAATATTTATTATTAATTGTAAAGGGGATAACTTAAATTTTTCAAAAACTTAAGTTAAAATATAACTTATAATAATATTTCCTCCAATGCAAATAATAAAGAAAATAATAATTTTATTTAAGAGGGAAGTATGTACATATTAATTTTTGCTATAGGTTTCATTATAGGAATGTTATTAAATACTGTAATAGAAAGTATCTCATATAATATTATTAAAAATAATAAAAAAATCGGGAGTATTTTTATACCTATTATTTGTAGTCTATCCTTTGAAGTTTTATTTTTACGATTAGGGTTTACTATTGTACTCGCTAAGACAATAGTGATGAGATCAATTTTAGTTATAATCTCTTTTATTGACCTAAGATATAGAATTATACCTAATTTTATGATCATTATAGCTTTGATTATGGGAATAATGCTTTCTTTTTTCATTAGGAGTTCATTTATAGATACAATATTTGGAATGATATTTGGAGGAGGAATAATGTTTTTATTATCCCTTGTTCCCAATGTTATGGGTGGTGGAGATATAAAGCTTATGTTTGCTATTGGATCCTTTTTAGGATTAAAGAAAACCTTGTGGGCAATGTCTTCGATAGTTGGAATTATTTTAATATTATTTAAAGTAAAAGGAACTAAAGATTACATTCCCTTTGCTCCATTTTTATCACTAGGAAGTTTTATTTCACTATTAGTTTTCATGTGAATTTAATTTAGTTTGGTTGTACTTTTAGGTAATTGCGAAACTCACTGATAAAAATGAATAAAAGATGTTTAGAAGTTGCAAAAGTATCGCTAGAAGTTTAAATACAAATTTTTATGATTTCAAATAACTATATTGATAAAAAAGGGTGCACGAAATAAAGCGAAGCTGGGTTTCTATTT
>DAIMMR010000057.1:0-15249 GCA_036720575.1 Clostridium sp. | reverse complement strand
TTTATCTGTTCTTTGTTATTTGAACTTTGATATTTTCAAAAGCTTTGTTTCGCAAAGTTTTTATATTAAGTCAAAATTTTATATGTGCGAAAGTTGAATTAAAAATTATCACCCTTTATCCGATTGCTACCATTGCTAACACCCCCATCTTCTTCAAAGTGGGGGATAAGCACTGCTACGCACCTGGATAAGTTCTTCTAAGATTCAGATGGAGAAAAGGTATTCCTTTTAAGCAAACTCCACCTGAACCTAAGAATCACTTGATATAAAGAATAGTAACATAGGAGGAAAATAATATTGAATGAAGGATTAGTTGTTTTAGTACGTTCTATTATTGGTTTTTTTACTTTACTTATCTTTGCAAAGATATTAGGTAAACAGCAAATAAGTCAGTTAACATTTTTTGATTATGTAGTAGGTATTACAATAGGATCTATTGCTGCAAGCCTCACTACAGACTTATCAAGCAGAGCTTGGCCTCATTGGGTAGGTTTATTTTGTTGGGCAGCTTTAAGTTATTTAATGGAGTATATAACAATAAAATGGCGATATGCGGCAAAATATATAGGCGGTGAGCCCACCATAGTTATAATGAATGGTAAGATAATGGAAGATACTTTGAGACAGATGAAATATACAGTATCTGATCTTATGGAACTTTTAAGAAATAAAGATGTATTTGATTTATCAGATGTAGATTTTGCCATTCTTGAACCTAACGGACAACTTTCTGTACTTAAAAAACCTGAATGTGAGCCTGTAACAGCTAAAGACATGAATATTTCTAAAAAAGCATCAGGTATAAGTACAGAACTCATTTATGATGGAATACTCATTGAAGAAAATCTCAAACAACTTAATAGGACTAAGCAATGGCTCATCCATCAATTAAAATTACAAAAAATCAATAATATCTCTGATGTTTTCCTAGCTACTTTAAACCCTGGTGGATCTCTTTATGTAGATAAATACGATGACCATATGGTCAAGATAACTGATATTGGTGATTATAAAGGACCTTATTAAGAAGGAGTTATTATATATGAGAAATTTTTTAGTTAAAACCATTCCTATAGTAACATTAACTTTATTTGTATTAGTGATGATTAGCGATAATTTTTTAAAAAAGCCTCTGACAAAAAATGACGACATACCTAAGTGTATTCAGCTGGTTATGGAAGATGTAAAAAATAGCAAATGGGATGATGCCTATAAGAAAACTAATCAGTTGTCAAATACATGGAAAAAAGTAGTCTCTAGAGTTCAATTTAGTGCAGAAAAAGATGAGATTGATTCATTTACCATGAACGTAGCACGACTGCGGGGTGCAATTGCCACAAGAAACAAAGCAAATGCATTTATGGAACTTAATGAAGCTTATGAGCATTGGGATAACATTGGTGGGTAATAATTTTCACTTCATCAATATAAAAAGTGCAACAACTATAAGTTATAATTGCTGCACTTTTTATATTCTAAATTTTCAGTTTTATTTTAAAAGTGTGACTTTACTTAATAGCTTAAATAACAACCGCCATATTATCCTCTGTATTTTGCCTTGTATTTTGTATGACCTGTCTTTGCCAAATGCAGCCCTGTCAACATACTATAGTTGTAATAGCCATTAATGTCTTTCCATCCGCTGTCCCATCCACATTGTTTACATATTACTTTAATTTGAGGTATAATATGAACAGGAGGCCAATGAACACCACCAGCAACTTTATCTAGTTGGTCATCTGGAATTTCACTTGTATCAGTTGAAATTTGAGAAATAAATTCATCGTACTCCTCTTTGGTAAATTCAAAACCTTTTTTCTTGGCATATTCCACAATATTACCTGCAGCTGCTGCCTCTAATACCTTTTGATTTGTTTTCTCGTCATCCTCAATTGAAGCATAAAATTTCTGTACATTTTCCTTTGACATTGTTTTTCCCTCCCAAATTTTTTTATTTGTATCAATCAGCAGATGTTTTCTGCTGTAGTTACCTATTATCATTGATAGCTTTATATTTTTTTATGTTCTGTAAGTTTGTGACTTTCCAAGTAGAGCTGCACAAATCATCTTATGACAGTAGGGGCATATTTGGTAACCTAACCATCTTGTTCCTGCAGCAGAGATAGAATTAATTTTATCAAGTTTCACATTCTTGTCCAAATCTTACACAACTATTTACAATCACTTCTATTAAAATCAAAATAATACCTATTTTATATTTATAAAATTGCCATTTTTACATATTAACATATTCAATTTTTTTATATCGGTTTTTAGTGCTCCTCCGGCGTGGAACTTAATTGTTCCCTGAACTCCAGCATATCCCTTTTCATCATGCATAATCCTGGCAATTTCTTCATTGTTCACAATTTTATTTTTAACAGCTGTATCAACAATTAGCCTTATTGAATCATACCCTTGTATAGACCAGATATCTGCTTCTTTACCATATTTCTGCCTATAATGATCCAAAAACTCGTTTAACTTATTACCAGGTTGAATAATTAAAGTTGACGGTATAACAATATTTTCTGCATCTTTTTTATACGTACTCAAATAATTTGCCCCATCAAAAATAGGCTCCCCAATAATTGGAATTTTACTGTTTTTTTGTCTAACCATTTCCAAAACCTGATATGCCCTTTCTAATCCATATTGTGTTATTACTACAGCGTCACAAGAAAGTGCATTCCATCTATCATATATGCTATCAAAATCATTTTGTGATGCAATATTTGGAACATAATCTATTATTTTTGATTTTGTACTCTTAAGGTTAAGCTCAAAGGCCGTTGCAATATCGTCCTGTGCAGATGTACCATTATGATATACGGCTATACGACTGTAACCCATTCGAGCTGCATATAGAGCCATAGCCTTACCAAGATCTGCAGAACTGGGTACATTACAAAAAACATTTTTATAACCTTTGGTACATAATTCATCATAACATCCATAGGGTAGAAGAACTATCTTATTCTTGCTGCTAAGAATATCTATTGTAGTTTTTGAAACATCAAAGTCCTGTACATTTAAAACAGCAGTTACCTTTGAATCATTACCAAGCCTTATAGCATCAGCCACACCATCATCATAGGAATCCTTATCATCAATAATTGATGTTTTTACATCATATCCAAGGGATGAATATTCCTTAACACAATCCTGTACTGCCAGCTGAACTCCATTATAAAATGATCCATCATTACGAAGCCATGAAGCATCACCAAGTACTGGTATATAAATAGTTTTTTTATTATCTTCCATAACACTCCGGCATCCAGTTATGCCTAATGTAAAAACAAAAATAATTAATACTGCAATAAACTTTCTCATTCTTGTTTTCCTCCCTATACTATTTGTCTTGATGCCAGTTCATAAAACAATCCACCCCTATTAATGAGTTCATCAAAGGTGCCATTCTCCTTTATTTCACCTTTATCAATAACAATAATTCTGTCACAGTTTTTGATAGTTGAAAGTCTATGTGCTACAACAATTCTAGTAGATTTAAGCCTTTCAAGCGAATCTGACACTATCTTTTGAGTAATGTTATCAAGAGCAGATGTAGCTTCATCAAAAAGTATAATTTTGGGCTTTGGTGCTATTGCCCTAGCAATCATAATTCTTTGACGTTGTCCTCCTGATATACCACCACACCCTTCACCAATCATTGTCTGCATACCCATTGGCATAGCTTTTATATCTTCTTCAAGACCTGCAAGGCACGCTGCATCCCATGCTTCTTCTGTAGTAAGCCACGGCGATGAAATAATTATATTTGAATAGATATCTCCTGAAAAAAGTTTGCCATTTTGCATTACAACTCCAATATTTTGACGCACAGAACGCACATCAAGGCTTTCCAGATCCATCCCATCGAAATACACCGATCCCTCTTCAGGACTTTCAAAACCAAGAATCAGTCTTATAAGAGTAGATTTTCCACAACCAGTTTTGCCAACAATACCAACATATTCTCCAGGTTCAACTTTTAAGTTTATATTATTTAAAATAGTTGGCCCTCCTTTTGTATAGCTGAACGTAACATTACTTATCTCTATACATCCAGACATATTCCACGGAATTATTTTATTCTCATCAAGTTCAGGCACAGACTTTAAAATAGGTTCCACCATTTCCATGAGAGGTTTTATATTTGCTAGTGTTGTAACAACACTAGCAAGTCCAAGAATTGCACTGCTTACCCCACTATATGCGCTATTGAATGCAATATAATTGGAAACCGAAACTTTTGTCTTATCTGCAAAATAATAGAGCAAAAGACTTCCCCCCATAGAAATAGCTGTTATAACAGCACTCTCTATCCTTAAAAATACCGGCGGTGCATAAGTAAGCTTTGCCTGATCCTTGTAGCTTAAAGCCCATTTACTAAAAGCACGCTTTTCTGCTCCTGCAAGCTTTATTTTCTGTACACCGGAAAATAATTGGTATACAAGTCCAGAATTTTTTGCAGAAACCTTCATCACCTTTTTTGTTACAGTATTTTGTAAAAATCCTGAAAGTATTGTAAAACCCAACATAACCAAAATTGTCACCATACCTGGAGCAACAAGGGCAGGTGCATAGTTATTCATCTGGAAAATATATGCCAGTGAAAACATTACCGAAAGTCCTGATGTTATAACAGTACCCGAAAGTATACTACAAAGCTGTTCAATTCCCGAGATTCTAGTTGTCAACTCGCCTGAGGAATAGTCTTTAAAAAAACTTGCCTTCAAAGAAAGTATTCTATTCATAGCAGCACTCTGCACAGATAAATTTATTTTATTACCAAAACGTATAACAATAATACGTTTCGTTACATTAAAAAGAGTAGTTGCAACAGCTATTCCCAAAAGCAATTCTGCCATAGGAAATATATCACTCTTTGTACCAGATGGTATAATATTATTGAATATCTGTTTATTAATAAAAGGAAGCAGCATACCAAGAAGAGTAACCAACAAACTTGAACCCAAAATATATATCACATCAGATTTTAATACACTCTTTTTCATATATAATAATAAATCAAGTATATTCAATTTTTTTGCCGGCAGAGGATTATAAAAGCAAAATCCCTCTGTTTGTATAAATTTTGCTGTTTTGTTATTAATTATGATGGTTTTACCTGTATCCGGATCAAAATAACTATAACCTGACAAAAGCCTGGGCATAAGTGCCACAACACTTCCATTTACTGTACACCCCAAAAGAGGTCCTGTGGTCTGTTTCCACCATTTATCTTTAAGTTCAATTCTACGCCGCATGATGCCAGTTGGCTTAAGTAAATATTCAAGCTGTTCGTTTTCATCAGTTATATTTTCAGGAAGTTTAACTATTTTGGCTCCATAGTAATTCAAAATCTGTTCAACAGCTTCTTTTGAAACCATTTTTGAGTTATCTGTTCCTTTTGCTCTTTTTATACCATTGCTAACAATAGAAGAAAGGTCATAAAAGGATGTCCAAAATGAATTTCTATCATTTTCAATTCTTTTTTTTATTTGTTGACTAAAACTCAATTTCATAGCATTTCTCCTTTATTCTGTTGAAATCAATTGTGCATATTTACCTCCATTACTCATCATTTCATTATGTGTACCCCTCTCTACGACCTTTCCCTTTTCAAGTACAACAATCTCGTCACAGTCCCTTATGGTAGAAAGCCTATGGGCAATAATTATACAGGTAATACCTCTAGCTTTTATAGTTTCCATTATAGAAAACTCCGTTTTAGGGTCAAGTGCCGAGGTAGCTTCATCAAGAATAATTATGGAAGGATTTTGAACCAGTGCTCTAGCTATTTCAAATCGCTGTCGCTGGCCACCTGAAAAATTACTTCCGCCTTCTCTTATTATGTGGCTGTAGCCTCCTTCACGCTGCATGATATCCTCATGAATTTGTGCATCTTTTGCAGCTTTTATCACTGATGCTTGTGTAATTGAGCTGTCCCACATAGTTATATTTGAAAAAATAGTATCCTCAAATAGTACAATATCCTGATCTACAACCGCCAGTGAGGTTGTAAATATTTCCCTATTTATTTGATTCTTTGGTTCACCATCAAATAAAATTTCGCCTGACCACTGCCCATATAATCCTGAAATAAGCTTCGAAATAGTGGATTTCCCACTTCCGGATCCACCAACAAGAGCAACTCTAGAACCGCGCTTCATACTTATATTAAAATTTTCGATAACCGGTGGAGCCAATCTACTATACCCAAACGTTAAATCTTTAATTTCAATATTCCCCGTAAGCTTTTGGTAATCCTGTGTTTGAATGTATTCTTGGTTATTCACATCAAATTCTACATCCGGTTTATAACTTATAACATCATCTACCCGCTCCATCTGGCTGTGCATTTCTTGAAAAGACTGAGCCACATTAACAAGCTGGTTTACAGGACTTAAAAAAGCATTTAAAAAGCCCTGAAATGCAATAAGCATACCTATTGTAAATTTCCCATCAAGTATTAAATAAACACCTATCATTAAAACAGCTGTATCGGATACTTGCTTTAAAAACTCCGGAATAGCTTCCATATACTATTCTGTACGTAAAAAATCTACCTGTGAATTATTCTGTTTAGCATTATAACCTGCCCACCGTTCAAAGAATCCTGTTTCAGCACCACTTGCCTTAATAGATTCAATCATTTCAATACCAGCTATGGTAAAGCCTACAAGCTTACCACTGTCTCGCTCAAGGGTACGACTTAAATTTATTCGTTTTTTTGAAACCATACGCACTGCTATCATATTTAAAAAAATTGCCGCTATTCCAATACATGAAAGTACAACACTGTAACTTAGCATTACTGCAAGATAGAATATAATCATTGTAACGTTTAGGAAAACAGGTGCTAGTTTCTGTATTAAGGTTTCCGCAATTTCTTCATTGCTTTTCTGTCTTGAAGCAATATCACCTGCAAAACGCTGAGAAAAAAATTCTACCGGAAGTCTAAGCACATGCCACATAAACGCTGCATTTGACGTAATAGCCAATTTCCCCCTTATTTTCAGTAAATAAATGGATTCCATAAATTCTATAAAAAATTCAAGTAAAATGGAAAATCCCACTACAATAATAAAGGAACTAAACCACTCCGGACTTTTCCCAGATAAAATATTATCAACAAAAACACGAGAAAAAACAGGAGTAACCATGTTGACCGCTGCAATTAAAAAGCCAGTAACACCTACTATAATAAAAGAATCCATAGTACCATGAAGCCTTCTTTTGGTAAAGTCCAATATACTCTTGGGTCTGCCATCTGGAATAAAATTCTCCGTCTTCTTAAATCGAAGTACAATGCCAGTAAAAGATTTATCAAATTCATCTATGGAAACTGCTACAGTTCCCCTTGCTGGATCATTTAACATTGCTTTATTCTTTTTAAAACCATCAAATACTACAAAATGGTTGAAATTCCAATGTATAATTGCCGGCAGTTCAATGTCCCTAAGTGCCTCTGGCTCCATTCTGTACCCTTTAGCTTTGAGTCCATAATTTCTTGCAGCTAGTAGAATATTCTTTGCTGAACTTCCATCACGGGACACTCCACAATCCAAACGTACTTTTTCAAGCGGTACCCATTTTCCAAAATACGCAAGTACCATTGCAAGACATGCTGCACCACATTCAAGAGCTTCCATTTGCATTATAACAGGTACCTTAACAATTCTGCCCATTGATTCAATCCCCCTGACTTCCGGAGAAAATAAGTTCAATAGGATGCTGCTTCTTTACTACAATTAATATGTTACAGTTTGTACCTATCCCTATCTTAGTATTTTCACCTTTTTTGTTAGACCATTTTATCAAATCCGCAGAATTAGGATCCACAGTTAGATTTATCTTTACCTCTATATCACTTTCTCCGGATAAAAGATTACTTTTATTCTCCAGACCACCCATAGCTGAATCAACTTCATCAGACGTTACCGGATATTGACCTATGCTTGTAATAAGTCCATACATATATCCGTATTCTTCCCGTGATGCAAAATCAGGTGATACCTGAACCTCCATACCCACCGAAAGCTCCTTTGCCGTAGAAGCTGGTACATAGCAAATAACCTGTTTATCGTTTGCATACTTCTCCTGTTTTATAATTTTTGCAACAGGCTTATCAGTTGAAACGTTGTCCCCTGTCTTCATAACATTTATTACAATTCCTGAAACAGGAGATGTAATAATAGACGTATTTTCATATTGATCTATAAGTGAGTTTATTTGTTTACTGTTCGAATCACCATTTGATTTCATTTCGTTAATCTGCTTTATAAGATTATTTTGAGGTACAATGGAAATAATCTGTCCAGTATTAACAAAATCCCCCATTTTTACACTCACATCACTTATACGACCCTCAACTGAGGGAATAACGTTTGTAATTCCATCTTGTGGAAATACTATTCCTTTTACTTGAACAGTATCAGATATACTGCCAAACACAGACCACAAACCTATAGAAACAATTATAGCTATAAGTCCTATTAATATACCAAATACCCCCGGATTTACAATCTTTATATACTCATTTAATTGTTCAGGAGAAGATATTCTTTCCAAAGATGTTTTTCTAAATATATTCTTTTTCATAAATCAACCCTCCCCTATCATTCTATGACTGCACTTCGTAATACAGATCACCTAACACCTTAAATTATATTCTTCTATATATTTCCCCACAATGTACTAAAGTACAGTCTACACAAAAAAAGTACAGCATCTTTAAACAAGATATCCTGTACTTTTATAAAATCAGTTTTTAACAAATATTAAAAAAACATTCACATATTATCTCTCTTATTCTTTACAACACCTATCTTAGCTGCATAAGCAATTACCTGTGACCTATTTTCAACATGAAGCAACTCTATAATTCTACCCATATGATACTTAACTGTTCGTTCTGTAATTCCTAGAGTTTCTCCCACTTTTTTATAAGTAATTCCCTTAGCTACCATTTTCAATATTTCTAATTGACGTTTTGTCAGTAAATTTTCGTTTTTATGCTCTAATTTATTTTTAGGAAAAATATTACCCCTTATATAGCTGGATCCAAATTCTTTTAAAATTCGGGTAGCAATGTGCGGTGAAAGGGTAACCTGACCTTTTTCAATGTCAGCCAACATATTTATAAGTTTTTTTCCATCGGTGTTTTTTAAAATATACCCGGATGCTCCATATTTTACTGCATCAAAAAGATCGCTATCATCTTCAGATGCAGTAAGCATAACAATTTTAATATATGACATTTCAGCCTTAATTAATTTCAATGCATCTATTCCGCTGCACATAGGCATACTGATATCCATTAAAATAATATCCGGTTTTAATATTCTGGCCTTTTCAAGAGCCTCTCCCCCGTTTTTTGCTGTACCTGCAACTTCTATACCATAAGTCTTAAGCATATATTCAAGGCCTTCTAAGAATAAAAGATGGTCATCTGCTAGCATTAATTTCATTTATATTTCCTCCCCTTTAATAGGTAAACAAATATCAATTCGGCTTCCCTTTCCAAGATCAGATTTAATATGAATCTGAGCTCCTATCTCTGCTGCACGTTTTTTCATAATATCTAATCCAAAGTTATTTTTAGAGCAATTAGTTTCCAAAACATTATGAAATCCTTTTCCATCATCCTCTATAGTAGTAAATAATCGCTTCTGTGAAAATAAAAATGTTATTTTCACATTAGAAGCTTCTGCATGTTTTCTAATATTGTTCATGGCTTCTCTAATAATATTAAGTAAATTAAACTGTTCATTTGGCTCCAATTCCTCACCTGTAAATTCACCAGGAATATTTAAATTTACTGTTAAATTAGTCTGTTCTTCAAAATTCAATATATCCTTTTTTAATACCGCAATAAAGTTTTTTTGGCTTGGTGTTGCATTTATCACGTTACGAATATACTCTCTTATCTCATTATGAGCTGATTGGGCAACATTTACCAGCTTGTCAATCTCGTGTGATGCTGTTTCCACTCCTTCGTTCATAAGTTCCTGTCTAATACCTTGAGCCTGAACATTAATAAACCCCAATACCTGACACAGGTTATCATGCATATTCCTGCTCATCCGCTCTCTCTCTTCAATAACGGCAAGTTTCCGCTGTTGTTTTAAAAATTCTCGTTGAGCTTGTTTTTTTTCAGTTATCTCATATACTACAGCAAGCCTGGCCATAAAAATACCTCTATTATCTGTAAGTTGAGATAAAAATAATTCATAAATTTTTAGATTTTGATTTTGATTTATAGAAAATTCAGCATGTGTAATACTTCTGTCCATACAAGCAATTTTTAATTCTGGAATTTCATTAAATACTTCTTCTGCCCTTTTAGCAGAAATCTGTGAGGCACTTAAACCTACAATTCTTTCAAAAGCAGGATTTACATCTAATATCCTATTCTGCGAATCAATAACCAACATACCTACATCCATTATTTCAATTACTGTAGCTCTTGCTAACGGTACTATATCAAATAGCTTGAAACGAAAAATTCCCAAAACAATAATCAAGCCTGCAGGGCCAAAAAATACCGGGGTAATATCAAATCTTTTCACAGGACCAAATCCTAAAATATATAACATATTTGGTATTACAATTAAGATTACTCCAAAGAATAGTACAATTGCTTGCTTTCTGTAAGCTGCATTTGGAGAAAAAATAGTTTTTATGAGAAGCACTAGTGCTGTAATATTTAAAAAATATGAGTAAACCATATGTACAAAAAAAACAGGACCGTATTTTTTAGAAATAACTGGAAAAGGTCCACTATAATCCATGTACATATCATATCTTACCAAACCATGCAATTGATCAGTCCACACAAATATCACAATAATTGTGGGTATAACCGCAAACCATAGAACCTTCCTATTTTGAATTTTATCATCGTATCCTGTGAATTGCATACACAATGCAAGTAAAGTTACAGGAGAATAGCAGTAAGCAAAATACTGCATATTTGCCCAAAAAAGCTTAGTTCTAAAGTCAACAGCTGACATTTCAAGAGCATTACAGAAAGACCATATTGTAACTACAAGCATACTAAGTATGAAACTAACAGCACCTTTAGAATTTCTTCGGGTAAGCAGTATATTTATTCCTAAAAATAGTGAGGTAAATGCAGATACAGTAAGTGGTGCTATGTATGGAATATATTGAAACTGCATAACTTCCCCCTTCTTATCTCCAAATTAGTATTTAAACCTTAGCAATGTAAAATGAAATGTTGTAATTTAGTAAATAAAAAAGATCTATGTATATGATTGTCCCATTTCCCTTGTATTAACCTTTTCTAAATTAATAAAAAACATTAGTTATATTTTATTTCTATTAAAATTAAAAATTAGTATTATTAATAATTATATACCTATTGTTTGTGCTTTCCAATATTTTATTTAAAGCAATTCGTAATATACAATTTATGCATTAAATATTCAAAATTTTTGTATAAATATTAGTCTTTGACATGTGCTAAAAACATCACTCTTTCATTCAGCAATATAGCCTTAATTTATTACATTTTGTTAAAGTATATATTTTTTACTTCGATAGTGGAATAAATGGAGTACATGAAAACAATGCTAAATATAGCAATTTACGATGACAAAAAAAAGCACAAGAGATTACATAAAATCATTAATACTATCACATAAATTTCCTGTGACGTTAAAAAAACTTTAAAGATATATTCTTAAAAAAAAGGTGGAATTTTTATGTCTTTAGGACTATATACTAATTATGCTTTAAACAATTATACTCAATCAAATATTAACATAAAAACTGATGATTCAAAATCAGTTACTGAGTCTAACTCAACATCTAAAACTACAAGTAATTCTGTAGACGAATATTATAAAAAGCTTTGTGCTAAATTTCCAAACTTAAACATAATGGTTGGTCATTTTTCAAAGGGCGCAATGATACCAACAAGTACCAACATAGATCATTCACCCATTACAATTGATCCAGCTTATCTAAAAAAAGCAGCAAAGGATCCAAAAGTTGCAGCAGAACTTGAGAAAAACCTTGGCGATGAACCTATGGCTTTAAATTGGCTGAAAAATAGAGCTAAAATGGATGGCAAAAAAATAACAAGTCTGGGTGATTATTTTGATGCAGATGGTGATATGTGCAGTGCTGGTGGCATTGCAACTGATAATTCATCTTCAAAAAGCAACCCATCCCTTATGACTCAGTTTGATGACTTATTAGAAAAAAGGTTAAAGAAACTGAAGGAACAGAGAAAAGCAGAAAATAGAATGCTCTCACAAGTAGCTGAAGAAGATATTAAAAAAGCAAATTTACAAAAGCAAGCTGCTAAAAGTTACAATAGTAACTTGTTTAATAATCTCAATGTAAATTTGCTTGACTCAAATAGTTAAAAAAGAGTGTACCCGTATTTTTCACAAATGCAGGTACACTTTTTTTACTTAATACTTTGTCTATCTAAAATATAGTTTAAAAAATCATCCTTACCATTAAAATAAGACGATGCTTTTAAAGTAATATTTACGTCAGGATAAATGGAATCCGTGTCTTTACTTGTTGTTTTAAAATATTTACTAGAATACTGTATATCTACATTGGTGTTTGATAAATGTATTACCTTAACCTCACCAAAATGATTTGGCTTGCCTCCGGTTGGTTCCCCAATAAGCAGGGCATTTGTACTGTTTTTTAAATCCATAGTATTCAATATTGCAGAGGAAAATGTCTTTCTTCCTATGATGACAAATAAATTTCCTTTTTTATTTATATTGCTTCTCTTTTTTATTTCATCTAGAAAAGAATCAAACATTTTAGAATTTCCACCGCCATTGTCACGTAAATCTATAACCAACGTTTTAGCTTTTTTACTGTCAAGAGTTTTAAATACATCCTTTGTAAAACTTGAAAAAGAATAATTCTTCATATTCGAACAACTATTGTATTTCACATAGATAGTACTGCTTTTTTCAATGTACTTAAACCAATAGTTTTTATCTGAGTTTTGCTTTGAAAGTGGAATATTATTTATATATTTGGGATCGTCAGATAAAAATTTGGTTTTATTAAATTCTTCTTTATTTAAAGACTTTACAGTAACACTAGTATTTGGTGATCCCTTAAAAGTAAAAGCTACATTATCATTTTTCGCTATTCCTGCAAATTTAAGCACACCGGGAAACCTAAGTAAACTGCAAAATTGATTTTTCAAAATAGCTTTATTATCCTTAGATATAATGGGATCCAGTTTTGAATGTAATTGTTCTATGGAATACCCATTTACTGCTACTAATTTCTTACCCCAGAAATCTTTATATGCTAAAGATGAATTTACCAGGTAAATTCCGTCTTCAAATTGAAAAAAATTTACAGGATACGCTGATTTGGATTGTATAACAACAGACGTATGGCTGTCGTTTATAGAACTTATTATCTTTGTAAGTTCCCATTTAATTTGCATATCATTATATTTATCAATCTTACTTATAAGTGAATCCATATCCCCGTCAAATTCAATCTTACTTTTTGAAAAGAACAGATTTTTATGCTTTTTAGGCAGTTCATTTTTTACAAACTTCAAATCTGCTGTCCACTTTTCATTTCTATTTGCATTATTGAGTATAGGTGAACTTACTTTTCTATTAAACAAATTGTAAGCAAATATTCCCGCTGCAGCAATTATAATCATTGCCGTTATTAGTATAAAACATAACTTTCTCTTTTTTAATTTCATAATATCCCCCTATATCAAAGATCTTGAACATTTTTTAAGTTTTTTGTTTCTATAACTGTATTCATACACTTATTTTAGTCCATTTTTATATATTCTACCATGGAATTAGCTTACATTTTACCATTTAAAGTGACATTTTTGTAATATTGAAATATTCCAATAAAAAAGATACAGCTAATAAAAGTCTGTATCTTTTTATTTGTAAGAATTTTATCTGATGGCTACTTATTTAAATCAATATTGATTTTATATTGATTTTTAATTTTAGGTTCATCAATAATAGGAAGTGCAATCTTATATTTTTTTGATTTATCTATAGGTGGCAGCTTAATTGATACAATCCTTTCCTCTACATTCTCAAGTATAGCAATAGGTCCATCTTCAGCACGCTCTATGTCTTTATAATTTTCATCTACAATCACTGTATCATTTATATTTTTGTAAGGATATACACCATTACCTTGAAGCTTAAATGTAACTTTAGTATATTTAGCTGTCGTTTCAATCTTGGTGATAATAGCACTACTATTTTGTCCTACTTTTATTACCTGATTAACCAATTTATCTATGGTAGAAAATTGTCTATCTTTATCTATGTTAAATACGTGAATAACATTGTCAAAAGCATATCCATCAGATTTTTCCTTTGCTGTTATAGGTCTGCTTTTAGTTATGATTTCCTGAGGAATATTGAAATTAGTACTATTTATTGTAGTTTGTAATATGGAATAAGGAAATTTGTTAATCTCTTTTGTTGTGGCTCCCCACCTTTCTAATATTGGAATCACAGTTAAGCTTTTTACACTAGATAGATCATTAAGTATTTCTATCGTCCCATTATAATCTTTCTTACTATTAGTTCCTGACCCCAAATCAGTTTCCAACACTCTTCCTTTGTCATCCATAACAACAAAATCAAAGATTGAATTTATCATATTTTCATTTAGCTTATCATATACACCAGAATAATTTATTGAATTCCCAAGAGGACTTATTACTAAATTTTTAATTTTAAGAGTGCTATCCGGCAGTTTAATTGTATTGTTTAAAGAAATACACCTTGAATTTGTTGGTTTGTCTGATTTAGAAACTTTAAATTTGAAATTCCAAGGTCCTTTTACATTGCCAATCCAAACCATATTCAAATCTACGTTCACATCATTTGACAGTTTCGATTCAAATTTATCAAAACTCTCACCTACATTATCATAATTAATTAACTTAAATATTGATTTTACACCAGGAAGTGCCTTTACTATGTCAGTATTAAAAATTCCAACAGTAATTACAATAGCTATTACTGCAGCTAAAGCAGCAAATTTTTTATCTGATGGCTACCTACTGTAACACTCCCACTTCTATCAAAGTGGGAGATAACAGTAGCTACGCCCCTAGATAATTCATCTAAACTTAGTGGGAGAAGCAAACTCCCACTAAGTAAGATTCATTGATACCTTTTTTGAGGACTTTTCATTTTACGTTCTTTTCTGCCTCTTTCAATGCCC
>DAIMMR010000575.1:0-2147 GCA_036720575.1 Clostridium sp. | reverse complement strand
AAAAATCCTCCTTCACTGTCCTCTGTCAATTGTCCTCTGTCCTCTCAAAAATATTATTCATCACACTTTCGTCCTTCCCAAAACTCAAACCATAAAAGTTGCAGTATCAATATTCCCAAAGTATATGCACCTGTAATGCACGATGCTTTTCGAATACTATATAAAAGATAAGGAATTTCTTTATGCATAACTGCAGGCATAAAATACAAAGTAGCATAATCACAAAACCTTACGCCCCATGCCCAGGGAAGATACATCCAACACCTATCTCCCAGTCCTGTAAGCATTAGCGCAGCAATGAGCATACCTGCAATTCCTAGGAAAATAGATGCTCCTTTGCCAAACTTTAAACTGACAAAAAAACTTAATATATAAATAAATATATTACTAAAAATAAGCCATCCAAACACCTGAAAATATAATAAATAAGGAATGTTGGATACATGTAAAAACAATTTTAATCCAAAAAGTACTATACCAAGAGCTAAAAATAAAGAAAACATTCCCATAAGAATCAAGGTAAGCAGCTTACTTAAACATGAAATACTTCTTGATTTTGTGCTGCCGAGCAGTACTTGAAATTGACCTGCTTGTTCTTCCTGTGAAACAACCATACCACAAATTATTCCAATCAGTAGTGGAAACATCATACCCAGTAATTCAAAATAAAGTACGTGCTTTTCAATAGTCTCTACCTTGTTAAATAAATTGTAACAGACCAGAAAAAAGAATGCACCTATTATCGGAATTACAATGTGAATCCAAAATATTTGAGTATGTTTTAACTTTTGAAAGTCAGCCCGTAAAGCTCTAAATAATGACAACATTTTATACCACCTCCTGATTTTTAAACCAACTTGATGTAGCAGTAAGTAGTACAACAAATAGTAAAATAGATAACACAATTCCTACAGGAATAACACCTGGTCTAAGCATTGGATCTTTTGCTACTGGCAACTGCCCATTTGGAAGTATACCAAGTATGGGGCACATAAGACGACTCGTCCAACTGTACGGACACAGCCACCAGATGGATTTCACAGCCATTACCCCATTAAGGACTATACCTACTGCAGCATTTAAAATAACCGGTACAAAAAATCCAAATTTCTTAGCTAAAAATAGACAAAGTGGAATTTGCCATAGTGATGTTATTGCAATAACAATAACTGCTGTAATTGCATTTATACCTGGAATAGTAACTATAGAACTTAAAGCAAAACTTGAAATAATTCTTGGCAAAGCATATTTTCCTACTATACCAACCCCTAATACCAAAAGAGTACAAGAAAATAAAACATAAACAGCTATAAGAATAACTTTTGAAACCCAAATTTTTTTTAAGTCAATAGGCATAGAGAAAACAGCTCTATATTTAATTTTCTTCTCTTCTTTTTGATTTACAAGTGCACAGATAACTGCAATACTTCCCGGCAGCATAAACATATACCACCAATTAAATGCATTTAACTGAAAATAAACTCCTGAAAGACAAAAAGCAAAAAATAACGTAAAAACTGGAAAAATCAAAACAAGTTTTTTTGTCATTGTCCTTTTTAACTTCAAGTTCTCTGCTTTCAAATATGAACTCATTTTAATTACCTCATTTCCTTTTTAGTTTTTTTTACTACTTCCATGAAGAGAGATTCTAGATCCTCACCTGGATTGATTTTTGCCTCATATCCTAAAATTCCATTACTAATAATTCCAATGTGATCTGCAATAAGCTCTACTTCAGACAATATGTGGCTAGATAAAATAACCGTTATGCCCTGCTCTGGAAAAGAACGAATAAGATTTCTCAAATCTTGAATACCAATAGGATCTAACCCGTTAGTAGGTTCATCTAAAATCAGCAGCTTTGGGTGATTGAGAAGAGCAATTGCAATTCCAAGTCTCTGCTTCATACCCATGGAAAATTGTCCTGCACGCTTTTTCCCTGTGTCTGTTAAATCAACTGTTTGGAGTACTTCATCAATACGGGATTCCTTAAGTCCTAAAAGTGTAGTTCTGACCTTTAGATTTTCCCTTGCAGTTAAATTCTCATATAGTGGAGGAGCTTCAATTAGTGCTCCAATATCCTTTAAATCCTTTCTGCTCCAGGGATGTCCTTCAAAAATAATTTCACCTGAAGTTTTCTTAAGTAT
>DAIMMR010000056.1:0-15354 GCA_036720575.1 Clostridium sp. | reverse complement strand
TACACCTGGAACCCAAATCCACAGGTTTTTGAGAAGTTTCTGCAGCTTTTGCAAAGTCTTCTACACTCATATTAAGTGATTTAGCAAAAGTTTCTAAGAAAGATCCACATCCAGATGAGCAGGCTTCATTTAAAATTACGCTGTCAATTACCTTGTCCTTAACCTTCAAACACTTCATATCCTGTCCACCAATATCCAGTATAAAATCTACTCCCGGCTGGAAAAATTCTGCTGCCTTATAGTGAGCAACAGTTTCAACTTCACCTACATCTACATGTAGTGCTGCTTTTATAAGATCTTCTCCATAGCCTGTAACTGCTGAACTTACTATATGTGCACCTTCAGGCATCTTTTTATATAGATCTTTTAATATTCTTACAGACGACTTTAAAGGGCTACCTTCATTACCCTTATAGAAAGAATAAAGTAAATTTCCTTCTTCATCTATAAGCGCCGCCTTAGTTGTAGTTGAGCCTGCATCTATTCCAAGATAGCAGTTTCCTCTAAATGTATTCAATTCTGCTCTTTTTACCACGCTGGTACTGTGTCTTTTCTTAAATTCATTTAATTCGTTCTCATCTTTAAATAATGGCCTTATTGTTTGTATTTCATCTGCTGACGAATTGCTTAAATTAGGAAGCCTGTCTACTAAATCTTTAGCAGAAATAACTTTTCCATTTTTAGAAGAAATAGCTGCTCCAAGTGCTACAAACAATTGAGGATTTTCAGGGAAAATCACCTGCCTATCCGTAAGATTTAAAGTTTCTATAAATCTTTTTCTAAGTTCTGATAAAAAATACAGTGGCCCACCTAGAAATGCCACATTTCCTTTTATAACTTTTCCGCAAGCAAGTCCACTTATTGTCTGATTTACAACTGATTGAAATACAGATACTGCAATATCTTCTTTTGCAGCTCCCTCATTTAAAAGAGGTTGTATATCAGTTTTGGCAAATACCCCGCATCTTGCTGCTATAGGATAAATCACTTTGTAATTTTTAGCTAATTCATTTAGTCCCTGTGCATCTGTTTGAAGAAGAGATGCCATTTGGTCTATAAATGCACCTGTTCCACCTGCACAAGTTCCATTCATTCTTTGATCAATTCCACCATCAAAAAAGGTTATCTTGGCATCTTCACCGCCTAATTCTATTGCCACATCCGTCTCCGGTATAAATTGTTCTATAGTATTAGTACAAGCTACTACTTCTTGAATGAACGGTATGTCAAGCCACTTAGATACAGATAACCCACCTGAACCCGTAACCATTACAGTGATATTTGAATCCTTTAATTTTTCATAGGCGTCTTTAATAACTTTAGCTATAGTACTTTTTATATCAGAAAAATGCCTTTGATATTTATGATATACTATACTATCTTTAATATCTGATATAACTATTTTTACTGTAGTTGAACCTACATCAAGACCTACGTGAAATAAATTTTTCATAAGCAATCACCTTTTAATAAAATAATAATTTAAAATAATACATTGGTATTGTAATATATTTTCACCTAACAATAAACAGGAAATAATAGCTTTTATTCATATGCTTTATAGTATATGCCATCACAAGCCATATTTAGAAAATAATCCTACGAATATGCCACATAGTTACAATACAATTTAGATTTAAACTGTGTTTAAATCTAATTCAGTAATTATATTATAACACATGTTACCCCCCTTAATTAATTTTAAGTTTAAAATATTACCATAATATGAATTCATATGTGAGTATTCTCATAGTTATGTGTTGAATTTTTGTGCTGTTATAGTTTTTTCCGTCAGGAACAATAAGTTACGAGCTTTCATATAATAAATCATAGTTTGTAATAAGGCATTTGAAAGAAAATGCCTAGGTCTAATGAATGCCAATTAATAACTGTAAACTGGCGGGAGATGATATTTTGAGTAAATTAACAGTAAAAGATGTATTTATGAACTACCATTCACTTAAAGGATTTACTAAAGCCTTGACTGATATAAACTTTTCCGTAGAAGAAGGAGAATTTTTAAGCATAGTAGGTCCATCAGGTTGTGGAAAAACTACACTTTTAAATATAATAGCAGGTCTTATAAAACCTTCTTGTGGTGAAATATTTATAGACAATGAGCCCTTAGCTTCTGCTTCCTCAAAACTTGGATATATGTTTCAAAGAGATCACCTATTTGAATGGTCCAGTGTGTGGAACAATATAACTCTTGGTATAAGAATACAACATAAATCACCAGATTTATACAGGGACAAGTTAACTTCCTTACTTAAAAATTATGGTCTCATGGATTTTGTAAATTATTATCCAGACGAACTATCAGGGGGAATGCGTCAAAAGGTTGCCTTAATAAGAACTCTTGCCTTAAATCCTGAAGTTCTACTTTTAGATGAGCCTTTCTCAGCACTGGATTATCAGACTAGATTAAATATAAGTGATGAGATATTTAAAATATTGAAGAGGGAAGGAAAAACAGTCATAATGGTAACCCACGATATAGCAGAAGCCATATCTATGTCAAATAGAATAGTAATACTTTCAAAAAGACCTGCTAAAATCAAAAAAATATTTGATATAACTTTCAGTGAATCCTATACTTCTCCTTTAAAATGCAGGGAAGATCCAGAATTTAGAATTTACTTTAACAGCATATGGAAGGAGCTGAATTATTAATGTTGGATTACAATAAGGAACACCAAATATATATAAACAATATAGTAACTAGGAAGAAGAAGGTCATATTAAGCAGAATTATAATTTTAATAGCTTTTTTTGCATTATGGGAAATAGCCGGCGACCTTGGATGGATAGATCCTTTTCTAACCAGTACACCCTCTAGAATGTGGAAAAACCTTATAAAGCTCTATGCAGAAGGAACTCTATTTAGACATATTGGCATAACTTGTTATGAAACCATACTGGGATTTTTACTTAGCACAGTTCTTGGAACTATAATTGCCATACTTCTCTGGTGGTCTGACTTCATTTCAGATGTACTTGACCCTTATATAGTTGTATTAAATGCACTTCCTAAAATTGCCTTAGCACCTATAATAATATTTTGGGCAGGGAATGGTATGTCAACTATCATTGTAATCACCATATTAATTTCTGTAATTGTGACCATAATAAATGTATTTCATGGATTTAAAACTGTAGATAAAGATAAAATCAGGCTTCTAAAAACTTTTGGAGCTTCAAAGCTGCAAATCCTCACCTATCTTATAATACCTTCTTCAGTACCTACTTTAATATCTGCTTTAAAAATAAACGTAGGTCTATCCTGGGTTGGTGTAATAATGGGAGAATTCCTGGTAGCAAAAGAAGGCCTTGGTTTCTTAATCATATACGGAGGCCAAATATCACAGTTAGATACAGTAATGGTTAGCATAATCATACTTTCAATTTTAGCTTACCTAATGTACGAAGCAGTAGAGTTTGCAGAGAAAAAGCTTACAAAAATAATGCTTCATTAAATTCCAGAATTGTAAATAATTAATTTGTATTTTAAGCAAATTGCTAAAATAAATCGGATACGCCAAAACGATAAAATCACTTTTATGGATTTCATCTAAAACTGCCGCATCTTCAATGGAAATACACTTTGCTTCTGAGTCAAGTTCTTTTACGAATAGTTCAATACAATGCTTTGTGTTACCTGTTCCACTAAAATATATTCCTAACATATCTTTACTACCTCGTTTCTTTCTACTATTGTAAGCCATAATATAATTTGATGTTACTTCATTTATTACCCTTTTAGATCCAGATTCAATATTTTTATTATCAATTACTTTTGAATTGCTACACCCAACGCTAATAATAAGTATTAAAGAAAAAAACTTTTGAAATATAAATGGAATATTTTTAGAAAATATGGATATAAATTTACTAGAGAACCATCAAATTCCATAGGAACTGAGGAGGATCAAAATGAGCTACTTTCAAAAAGCTAACGAATACTACAATGACAGAGATTACAAAAAAGCTATTGATATGTATGAAAAGGCAATACAAATAAAAGATAATGAAGCATCCTCACTGTATAATTCAGCAGTATGTTTCATAAAACTTAAAGATTATAAAAAAGCAATTAACTTATTAAATTCTGCTCTAAATATAAAGAGAGAAAGTAAATACTTTTTTAACCTGGGATATTGCTACACTATGCTAAAAGATAGCAAAAAAGCCCTCATATATTTTAACAACGCATGGTGCCTGAATAATGAGGACTCTGATTGTGAAAAGGCAATAAATGCCATATTGAAAAACTATATGACAAAATCAAAATAAGTAAGTACCACTCTAACACAATATGAGTGGAACTTACTTATGCTACCATTCTCCTGCTATCTGTGCATCTTTATGATCAAGTTGAAATCTCCTGCTGTCAAAATAATTTCCCCCTTTGTAAAAGGTAGTATCTACATTTATCCATTTACTTTTTTCAGGGATATATACTTGATTCCACGCATGGCTCACCCAGCTTATTCCATTAAATCCCTCTCCAGTTATAAGCCTTACTTTCATGTTATTGGCTCTAGCCATAGCCACATACAAACAAGAATAGTCAAAACAAATTCCCTTTTTGGAATAAAAAGTTGGTATTGCACCTGATTTTACATCGAATTCATTGTTCAACACCTTATTTGCCTTTTCATGGTCATAGCTTATATTAGTACCTATCCAATTATATAACATTTCTGATCTTTCATTGGTATTGTCCCCTTCTGAAGCAAGTGCTTTAGCTAAACTATTTATTTCACTATTGGATTTTACTCCTTCATCTAAAGTAACTCCATTGTAATAAACTACTGTATTGGCTCCATTTTTAACTCTATCTAATTGATCTACATTCTTTATTCCATTTGAGTTTGCATTTCTTATTACTATTTTAAAAGAATTATTTATTACATTTGGCAGTTGTTTTGCAATAGTAGAATTGGTAACAGGAATAACTACTTCTTTGCAAATGCTTTTATAAGGCTTTGAGCTTTCTAAGTACGTGCTCAATTTAGGACTTATATTTAATATAGACATTATATTTAATACAAATACAACTAAAAGAGCATAACATACTGCCTTAGGCAGCTGAAATACCATTCCTGCTGCTCTCTTAAACATATTTCCCTTTGGTCTTAAAAACCTATCTATACTATCTAACACAGGATAGAAAATAATACGATTTACTAAATTAAAAAGTAATTTTATTATTCTATAACATATAAATATTAGAATGGGAAGTAATACTGCATATACTATAAAGTTATTGTTATTGAAGTATTGTGTGAGATTTTGAGGTATTAAATTATATATATTTTCATATATACCCTGGTCATGCTGTATAAATATCTTTTTACCAAAATATATTCCTATTATCAGAGATATTATAAATGAAATGCTTCTGCTTACATCATCAATATCCAATTTTAGATCATTAGAAGAAAACTTAAATAAAAATCCCTTTATGATGGGATATAAAAATATTACCCCTATCATTAAAGTTATAGGGTTTACTTTCACAATAATAATCACCTCTAAATGGCAAAAAATTTATTGATAGTGATTGTACATCACTTCATATACAAACATCCTAATCCTTTAATAATTCATTTAATGTATTCTTTATATCTGTCCATAAATACCCCCTTCTTAAAAGATATTCTCCAAGCCGCCTATATATTTTGTTTCTATCTGTTTCTGATTTAGTTATTATCCTATACCTTTTAATTGCCAGATTATATAGTTCATCCTTACTTTTTTTCTGCATATTTTCTTGAAAACTTTCATTTTTCTCATCTTCTAGCTTGGCATATTTTTTTATGACTTTATCTGATACTGTCCTTGCCTTTTCAAAACTATATCCGCTTCTTGCTAAGTAATTTTCTAATTTTTCATATACTTTTCTTAAGTTGTCTTCGCTTTTTATAAGCACAGCATACTTTTTTTGTGCTATGTTAAAAGCAGCTTTTTCCTCTTGTTCTTCATCTATAAGGTCCAATTTTTTACTTATAATATTCTCGCTTATTCCTTTTTTAATGAGGTAATATCTTATTTTATTTTTACCTTGAGAATGAATTTTTTCTTTTATATAAAGTTCTGTAAACTTATCATCATCTAAAAATTTGTATTCTTTTAAAAATTTTATTGTTCTTGAAATAGCATTTTCATCATATTGTTTTTGAGCTAATTTATCCTTCATCTGTTTTTCTGTTTTATAAACTTTATCTATAATTTTCAATGCACAACTTTTACATTTTATAAAATTGTCTTCTTCAATTATACTTTTTAAATAATTCATATCAATAGACGTTCCCTTTGATATGCCATAACTATACACAAGTTCTGCACTGCAGGCAAATGCAAATTCTTCATTTATATATACATTTACCCTACCTTTATTTTTCTTTTGTAATTCAATTTTATTTACTGTATAATTACTCAACTTAGCCCTCCCCCATATTATACATCAATGAATCTTACTTAGTGGGAAAAGCAGATATCCCAAATCTTTGATTTAATGATAGTCGCTTTCTCTTTAGAGTTTTGTTTCTCACACTAAGTTTAGATGAATTATCTAGGGGCGTAGCTACTGTTACCTCCCACTTTGATAGAAGTGGGAGTGTTACAGTAGGTAGCCATCAGATAATTTCATTAGTGAAAACTGCTGCGTTTAGATTCTCTCCTCAAAACATGAACCGTTGGATCTTTTAAGACAGTCCTAGCCACTTCGTATATATTTTCTCTAGTTATACTTTCAATTTCATCTATATCATCAACACATTTATATATACTTTCACCTTCTATAGCCTGATGTAAAACATAATTTCCTATATCCGTGGCATCTTCAAGGGTAAATACTACTGCAGTTTTTAATATCTTCTTCATTAAGTTTATAGTATTATCATCAAATTTTATTTCCTCATTCTTTACTTTATATATACATTTTTCTATAGTATCCATAGCAGATTTTATATTCTTTTCACTGACTGAAGTATATATATAGAGAGTCTTTACTCCCGTAGTTAAATCCAAATCCGTATATACGTCATAAGCAAGTCCTTTTTCCTCTCTTAGTTTTCTAAATAAAATAGAATTGCTGCTTTCACCAAATCTATGATTCAATATTTTAAGTGCCAATTCCTCTTTTTTACTTAATCCATAAAAAGTAAAAAGATACACAATAGTACTCTGTTCTATATCTTTTTTATAAGAAACTTCCCTACAGGGTATATTTTGTTCAATTATTATGTCGTTTCTAGTAAATTTCCTGTACTTCCAGTCTTTAAAATATTTCCATACCAAATCATAAATCTCTTCGTGTTCATAAGAAGAAACTACTGTTATGAAGCAATTATTAGGAACATAATAATTATTATAAAATTCAATTAAATCTTTCCTTGTAAATTTAGTTACTCCCTCTTCATCTCCTGCAGTATCATACCTCAACGGACTCTTTTTAAAAGCTAGTTTATTTACTTTTTCAAAACTATAAGATTCTATATCATCTTTACTACTTTTTATTTCTGATAATATAACTTCTCTTTCCTTTTCAATTTCTTCATCCGGAAATATAGAATTTATAAGCATGTCGGAAATAATTTCCATAGACTTTTCTAATTCTTCCCTTAATGAGGTAATACTATACACTGTAGAATTATTGTCTGTATATGCATTATATTCTCCCCCCAGGATTTCTAAATCATTGTTTAATTTTTTATTGTCTCTAGACTTAGTACCCTTAAAAAGCATATGTTCAATAAAATGTGATATACCCTTTTCCTGAACACTTTCATATATAGCTCCTATTTTAATTCCAGCATGAAAAGCCGCTATATAAGTATCTCTTTTTATAGTAATAAGTTTTATACCATTAGGTAAAACTTTTTGTCTAGCATCAAACATATAAATTCTCCTTTAAAATAAAAACTATCGTACATTATATTATAATTTATATACAGCCAAATAGAAAGAGCATAAAATTAGACTAATTGTTAATTATAAAAAATTAAATTAAAATTTGATAATATGTATATACTATGATATGATAAACTTTGTTTTGTAATATAAAAAAGAAAGAGGAGTTTTAATGGAAAATATTAATTTTAGTGATTTAAATTTAGATCCTAAGGTTCTTCAAGCAATTGACGATATGGGATTTGAAGAACCATCTCAAATTCAAGCTGAATCAATCCCTGTAATACTAGATGGCAATGACGTAATCGGTCAGGCACAAACAGGTACAGGAAAGACTTTAGCTTTTGGAGCACCTATGTTAAGCAAGATAACTACCAAAAGCAAACACATCTCAGCTCTTATAGTTACTCCCACCCGAGAACTTGCAATTCAAGTAAATGATGAGTTGTCCAGAATTGCTAAATTCAAAAAAGTAGCCCTATTACCTATATACGGTGGTCAACCTATAGACAGGCAGATTAGATCTTTAAAAAGAGGTGTAGATGTAGTAGTAGGCACCCCTGGAAGAATGCTTGATCATATAAAGAGGAAAACTTTAGATCTTAGCAATATAGAATTTTTGATAATAGATGAAGCAGATGAAATGTTAGATATGGGCTTTATAGAAGATATAGAAAATATAATCAAAGCCACAAATTCTGATAGACAGACATTGCTCTTCTCTGCTACTATGCCAGATCAAATAAAAAAATTATCTTCCAGATATATGAAACCAAATATTAAGTGCATAAAAATAGCTAAGAATACATTGACTGTAGAAAAAACAAAACAATACTATTATGAAATAAAAAATAAAGATAGATTTGAATCTCTATGTAGAATTCTAGACGTAGATGAACCTTCAAGTGCCATAATATTTTGCAAAACTAAACGTGGCGTAGATGAATTAGTAGAAGGTTTGCTAGCTAGAGGATACAACGTAGAAGGTATGCACGGTGACATGGGACAGAATCAGAGATTAAATACCCTTAGAAAGTTTAAAGAAGGTTCCCTTGAATTCTTAGTTGCCACAGACGTAGCTGCTAGAGGCATAGATGTGGAGAATGTTTCCCACGTTATAAATTATGACCTCCCACAGGACACAGAATCTTATGTCCATAGAATTGGAAGAACCGGAAGGGCAAACAAAGAAGGTATTGCCTATTCTTTAGTAACACCTAGAGAATACATACTTTTAAAGCAAATAGAGAAGTTTACTAAAAGTAAGATAAGGAGGAAGGAAATTCCTACAGTAGATGATATCTATGAAGCCAAGTATAAAAATATAGAAGAACAAGTTAAAAACATTATATCTGAAGACAATTATAAAAATTTTATTCCTATAGCAACTAAATTAGATGAAGAATACAATCTAGTAGACGTAGCAGCTGCTCTTATGAAAATAATTTTTGACAAAGAATTGAGCTTTGATTATAAGGAAAATTCCTTAACTGTAGATGAAAAAGATGTTAGATTATTTCTCTCAATCGGCAGAATGGATAATTTAACTCCTAGAAAACTTTTAAAATTTATAAGTGAAACTTCTTCAGTTGAAGCCTATGAAATAGGTGATATAGATATACTAAATAAATTTACATTTATAAATGTCCCAGAAAGAATCTCTTCTATTATATTGAAAAAAACTAATGGTAAAAAACTTCAGGGAAGAAGAGTTTCCGTTGAAGTGGCTAAAAGTAAAAAATCTCATTAGTTTACTTTAAGTATACTGTTTAAACGTCTTATAATAAAACAATTAAGCCCTATGTCCCAAGGAATACGTCTCAATTTAAGGGTTTTGGGGCTTTTTGTAATTTAAAAATATTTTTTCTAAATTATAATTACAAATTTATATATATAAAAATTCTATATACATATATAAAACTGCAAAAATTTTTATCATAATAATATTTACCATGATACCTCATATTAAATAGATCTTAAAATAATACTTTAATAAAAAAGGAGATTTACAATGTCTAAAATATTTTTTAAAGGCAGTTGTATGCTGAATCCTGTACCTTCAGTACTTATAACTTCAAAAAATAAAAATAGCGATATAAATGTGTTCACTGCTGCCTGGGTAGGCAATGCATGTACTAAACCCCCTATGATTACTGTAGCAATAAAACCAGAGAGATTATCCTATAAATACATAAAGGAGACAATGGAATTTGCAGTAAACCTTCCTTCTAGAAATTTAACTAGAATTGTAGATTTATGCGGTGTAAAATCTGGCAGAGACTTTAATAAAATAAAAGAATGTAAATTGAAATTAGAAAAAAGCGAAAAAATATCCGTTCCTTGTATTAAAGAATGTGCTGTTAACATGGAATGCAAGGTTAAAAGCATAATTCCTCTTGGAAGCCATCATTTATTTATAGCTGAAATTTTATCAGTTCACGTAGATGAAACTCTAATAGACAATAAGGGTAAAATACATTTAGAAAAAGCTGATCTCATATGTTATTCTCACGGAGAATACTTTCCTATAAATTCAAAGTCTCTAGGCAAATTCGGATTTTCTGTTAAAAAGAAAAGGTAGTTTTAAATTAAAATATAGAGTTTCTAAGTAGAAAGTTTACTTATAACAGCTGTATACTAACAAATTTCAATTAAAATCACTATATAAGGTTTCACACTCAAACTTTAACTTATCCAATGTTCTAAGACTCCAACTTAAATACGGGGTTTTCCAATCCCTTCTCTAAAAAATAATTAACTACATTTTCTACACTCATATTTTATCCGATCTCTACCATTGCTAACACCCACATCGCACACAACGAAAGCGACTATCACCAAATCAAAGATTTGGTATATCTGCTTTTCTATCAAAGTAGGGGATAGGCACTGCTACGCGCCTGGATAAGTTCTTCTCTGGATAAGTTCTTCTAAGGTTCAGCTGGAGAAAGTCATCCTTATAAGCAAACTCCATCTGAACCTAATAATCACTTGATTCCTCCATTTCTTATATTTAAAAAATCTTCCTGTAGATAAGCCCACAGGAAAATTTATGTTCTTCCGCTTCTTATCTTTCAGGTAGTAATACCTGCTGGAATTAGCACCATTGGATTACATCCAGGTTGCCGGGCTTCATGGAGCCAGTCCCTCAGCCGCTCTAGATAAGAACTCAATATTGAATTTAATAAATCATAGCAAACTGCTAATTATTTGTCAACATACTTTCATAATTTAACTAGTAAAATATTTGCAAATTTATTCTACAATAATTTTTCAACTTGTACATCATAACTTCCATCAGGAGATGCCACAGTTGCCTTTTGACCTACTTTTAGTTTATAAAGTGCCTTTCCTAAAGGAGACTCTATACTTATCTTCATATTCTTAACATCTGCTTCTACTGTACTAACTAAGGTAACTTCTTCAGTTTCATCTACATCACAAAATTTTACTAATGCGGTTTTATTTATATCGAATACATCTGCTTCCGAAGAACTTTCTATTATTACTGCATTTTTGAGCTGAGTTTCAAGTTCCTGTATTCTAGTCTCAGTCATAGATTGATCATCTTTTGCAGCATCATAATCTGCATTTTCACTTAAATCACCTTGTGCACGTGCTGCTTTCAATGCCAACTTGATTTCTACCCTTTTAACTGTTTTTAAGTATTCTAATTCATCTTCTAACTTTTTTTTACCTGATTCTGTAAGAATCACATCTTGCATAAAAAAATCACCCACTATTCTAAATTTTATCTGATGGTTACCTATTGTAACACTCCCACTAAGTAAGATTCATTGATAAGGCTTTGCTGCTAAACTTGATAAATTTTGTATAAGTTTGATTTTATACATTTATTTACTTTACTATTTTATTATAATATTACTAATTAAATAATACAAGCTAAATGTAATCAATTGACAATTCACAGTTCACAATGCACAATTTCGGTAGATTTTTCTCAGCTATGCTGCGAAAAATTTAAAATTTAAAGCTTATTGAAGCTTTGCTTCAATAGTGCTAATTTTATATTCTCTGAAGTTTTAACGAAAGAAAATCATCCTTAATTGTGAATTGTGCATCGTTCATTGTGAATTAATTGCTTCGCAATGTTTTTAAACTGCGGAAGTTGAGTTAATAAATATTGCATAAGATTGACATTAAAATATTTATCATTATATAATATTATTGAAAGTAAATTTGAAAAGACATTCTCACAATGAATTTGCGTGTAATGGTAGCATATAAATCTAAGAATTTCTTACTTGGGTTTTATGTGCTTTTTTTGATGAATAAACTACGAAATTAAATAGAAATTATATATAGGAGGCTTTAACTTATGAAAATAAATTTGAAAGATATTTTTCTTATACTAGTAGGTTCACTTTTTGTAGCTTTTGGCACTTATTTTTTTCTAGCTCCAAATCATATAGCAGCTGGAGGAACAAGCGGTATAGCCATAATTATAAACAGTATATTCCCAAGTATTCCAATAGGTCTTTTAATGATGGGCATGGAAGTTATACTTTTTACTATTGGTATAATTGTAATAGGACCTGTGTTTGGTGGTAAAACCATATTTTGTAGTTTTTCTATATCTGCTCTTGTACTTTTAATGGGGAAAATATATCCTAATATAAAGCCTTTCAGCAATGATACTTTAATTCAACTTATATTAGGCATACTCATATGTGGATTAGGTATGGGAATTGTATTTAACTTAAACGCCTCTACCGGTGGAACAGATATAATTGCAAAAATAATAAACAAATACACTCAAATAAGCATAGGCAAATCTGTTCTAATGGCAGACATCGCAATAGCTATAGCAGCAACCCTAATACTTGGAGTAAACAAAGGAATGTATGCAATTCTTGGAGTAATATTGAACTCTACCATAATTGATAAAGTTATATTAAGTTTGAACTCCTATAAGCAAGTTGCTATAATAAGTAATAATGGTGAAAATATAAAAAAATATATTGTAAATGAGCTATCTAGAAGTGCAACTATCTATTACGCCAAAGGAGCCTATAAAAATAACAATAAAGAAGTTATAACCACCATTTTAGATAGAAAACAGTTTTTAAAGTTAAAAAATTATATAAAAGTTTTAGACGACAACGCCTTTATTACTGTAAATGATGTAAACGAAGTACTAGGAGAAGGATTTACTCGTATAGTATAAAAAACTGTGTAGTTTTTTATATTTAATTTTCATTGTAGAATAATAATCCAGCTCTTGGTAATAATTTAAATTAGTACTTAAACTAGAGGAGGATGTAAAAATGGCACTGCCAAATCACATAGGTATAATTCCAGATGGAAACAGGCGCTGGGCAGTTAAACGAGGGTTAAGTAAAGAAAAAGGATATAGTTTTGGTCTAAAATCTGGAATAGAATTATTTAAATTATGTGAAAAATTAGGGATAAATGAATTAACCTATTATGGATTCACTACGGATAATACTAAAAGACCATCAGTTCAAACTAAAGCCTTCATCAAAGCTTGTACAGAAGCTGTAAAAATACTTTCAAAAGAAAATGCTTCTCTTTTGGTAGTTGGAAATTCTGACTCTCCTATGTTTCCAAAAGAACTTCTCCCTTACACGGTTAGAAAAGACTTCGGTAAAGGGGGAATAAAGGTTAATTTTTTAGTAAATTACGGGTGGGAATGGGACTTAGGTAAAGCTAAAAATTTATCAACTACAAATAGACATTCCGTTATATCCAGTCTAAATTCCCACGATATATCAAGAGTAGATTTAATAATAAGATGGGGTGGTAGAAGAAGGCTCAGCGGATTTTTACCAGTTCAATCCGTATATTCAGATTTTTACATAATAGATGACTATTGGCCTGATTTTAAAATGGAACATTTAATGAATGCTCTAAAGTGGTATAATGACCAGGATATAACTTTAGGTGGATAATTTTCTCCCAATTTAAATATAAAGTTTCTAGCTTGAAAGTTACCTTATACAAAGCATGTAATGACAAATTTTAGCACCATAAAAACTTTTGACAAGTCTAAAGCTTGGCATTTTGAAAATCTAAGAACCTTAGATAAACTCGTACCTCAAACATATCTAAGCTCCTAAGATTTTCTAAAATGCCTCGCTAAGACTTATGGAAAAGTTTTTAAAGGTGCTTTCAATTTTGTCATTACATGCTTTGTATAAGTTTAAATTTCAATTAGAAGCCCTATATAGATTTAGATTTATATGGGTACTCTAATTTAAAAATCGACTTATACGCAGGCATATTTTTACAATAATGAAGCTCTTTTAAATATTTTGCATATAAGCCTTAGGAAAAAATTCGTAAAAACTTATGACTTTTGAATTGTTTGAGGTACGAGTTTTCAAAAGTTCTTAGTTTTTTAGAATTTTTTGCTTAGGCTTATCAAAATATTTAACGAGCTGAAGGTTGTAAAAAATATCCGGAGTATAATTTGATTTTTTGCTTAGAATACCCATAATCATATTTATTTAACTTACATATAATAAATTATGTGTTTATTTTTCTATCATTTTTATATTGAAGTCAATTTTCTTTATCAATTGAGAATATATATTGAAGTAGTTTTCTATTGACTTATAATGATTTTTGTCCTATTATAATAGGTATTAGTTCTTATCACTTGATAACTTCTAAATTTTAGAGGAGATGTTTTTTAAATGGATGAAAAAGTAAAGACAGCAAGACTTTCTATAATTTCTAATACATGTTTAATAACTATGAAATTAATAGTTGGCATAATTACAGGATCAGTTAGTATCCTATCAGAAGCCATACATTCAACTATGGATTTAGTTGCATCTATAATATCGTTTTTTTCTGTTAAAATATCATCCAAGCCTGCAGATGCAGAGCATCCTTACGGGCACGGTAAATTCGAAAATGTATCCGGTGTAATCGAAGCACTGCTTATATTTGTTGCATCTGTATGGATAATAGTAGAAGCTATAAAAAAGATAGTAAGCGGGGGAGAAGTAGCTTCATCCAGTCTAGGATTTTTTGTCATGTTTTTTTCTGCTGCAATAAACTTTTTTGTATCCAAAAGATTATATAAAGTAGCTAAAAAAACTGACTCTATTGCTTTAGAAGCAGATGCTCTTCATCTTAAGACAGATGTATATACCTCCCTTGGAGTTGGCGTAGGGCTTTTTCTAATATGGATTACAAAACTGCATTTTCTAGATCCTATAATAGCTCTAATTGTAGCTTTATTTATTTTAAAGGAAGCCTTATGTCTGTTAAAAAAAGCTTTTAATCCATTAGTAGATGTAAAATTATCTGATAAGGAAATCAGCATTGTAAAAGATTGTATATCTAAATACAGTTCTGAATATTGCAGTTTTCATAGATTAAGAACTAGGAAATCTGGAAATAAAAGATATGTAGATGTGCATTTAGTATTTCCTGAAGATATGC
>DAIMMR010000574.1:0-2168 GCA_036720575.1 Clostridium sp. | reverse complement strand
TATAAAACATAAAATGACTAAAACAGTTCTATAATTTACAGCTTGAATAAAGTCATCTCTTGTCATAACTATTTTATAAAAGCCAACTAATGTACTATCTTTAAATACAGGCATTTTCAAAGTATTAGCTTTAGTTCCTGTTTGTATTTTATATAGATCAGAATAAAGCTCACTTTTGTCAATATATCCTAGCATGTTATCATCTGAGGAATATATCTGCTGACCCATTGCATTGTATACTTCTATTGCAGCAGAACTCTTATCTTTATCCATTACAAATTTTTTATTTGTTAAAGAGCTGCCATCGTATATATTAGGATCATCAAGTACTTTCTCGTATGCCTTAAATTTGCTCATGGTAGATATATAATTCATAACCTGTGTATTTTTATTGTAACTATTTATAATTACAAACAAGATTAAAGCTAAAATTATAGGTGTCAGCATAACTGCTAAATGAGATAATATAAGCCACTTTCTTAATTTCATATCTTTCTCCTAACCTGTACAATATCATTATACAAATACTTTTTATTTCTTTATAAAACTTAATAATTTCTTTATAATTAAGAAAAAAGCCATATCACCCTGCAAAAATACACATTTTGATACAACTTTCTTTTAAATCCTCTATGCCATAATTAGCAAAATACTCAACTTTCAACTAAAAAAGTTGAGTTATATTATTCATACTTATCTTGATCCTCATTTAGTTCTTCTTTTAAACTATCGATATATTCCTTAGCTTCAACTAACCCACACCCTGTAGACTCTCTATATAATTTAATTGCTTTAATTCTTTCATTCTCTAAAATAAGCTTTTTTAATTCATCCTTTAATGTATCAAATGCTCCCATTTTTCTAGCAATCCTATTCAAAGTTGCATTCATTCTCATATTATCACTTCGTATTTGGCTTATATCAGCCACTATCCATATTAAAAATCCTGCTGCTGCAAGCATCAGAACAATTTTATAATCCATAATTCTCCTCCAAACTTTTAACTTGTTCTATACTTAAACCTGTTTTCTCTGCTATAGTTTTATCATCTAAAACATCTTTTAATTTTTTTGCTATATCTATTCTTTCTTCCATTATACCTTGCTGTCTATATTTGTTTCTCATCTCTTCTTCCACTTCTGATTCTTTTCTATCATCTTCCCACGTTTTCATGGCATCTTTGTCATTGCTTAAATATTTGAGTCCTTTTTCAGTTATTTTTATTTTCATTCCTATAACTCCAAATTTACCATTGTGTTCTATTTTTCCTGATTTAATTAATTCTTTTATTCTCCAGAATATGTATTCATCTGAAATTCTTCCTTCACTTTTGCCTAATACATCTCCTATTGTTCTTATGGGATTTCTAAATTCTTTTGGTGTGTATTTTAGTATATCTATGTCAAAATAATTTTCATCTACACTTTCTACTTTTCCATGGTTAAAAACACGTAATATGGAATTATCTTTTTTTAAGGATTCCCATATATCAATAAGCTCCCTATATTCATTTGAATCCAGCTTTCTTTTTGCAGCCACATATTTTTCTATGTTTTCTGGTATAATTTCTCCTGTACTCCTAGCTTGAAATATAATCTCTTTACGTTTAATAACTGTATCTTTTACATCTATTAAGTATATATTTAACTTTCTGTCCTTTAAAAGCTCTAATGTATATAACATTCCACAAAACTCTCCACTGGAGCCATACCAAATATATAAAGTATCGCTGTTATCCACTTTAGAAATTTCATCATGAAATGTATTATAATTTTCTTTCAACTCATCTATATCATAAAATACAAAATACCTTTCAAAACTTTTAAAAAAATTGCAGCTACTTGAATATATAATATTTCAAATAACTGCATTAAGCATTACCTTGTTTTGTTCCATATTATATCTCTATACATTTTTTTCTCCTATAAACTTATAGCCTACTCCCCATACAGTTTTTATAAAAGTAGGATTTTTACTACTGTCTCCTATTTTTTCTCTAAGTTCCTTTATGTGTACAGTTACAGTATTGTTTCCTTCAACATCCATACTCTCCCATATATGATGGTATAATTCTTCCTTTGAAAATACCTTATTGGGGTTTTGTGCCATAAGACTTAAAAGTTCAAATTCTTTTATAGTCATTTGAATTTCTTTTTCATTCACAGTAA
>DAIMMR010000573.1:0-2177 GCA_036720575.1 Clostridium sp. | reverse complement strand
GCACTGGAAACACCGAACAGTGTGTGCTGATGGCCATGGTGCCCCGGATGAATGATGATTTGTATTTTGAATAATACAAAAATTTTAATATCTGATATTAATTAATTATTATAATAATAATTGGGTGGTAAATATTTGTTCAAGTTTAACTCGGTTATTAAAAACCATTTGTCATTTATAATTTTGATCACGCTCTTGATAGCAGTTATCAGTGTAATAACATACAAGTGTTTCCAAATACAAACCAGTATAGGTCCAATATGGGATACTTACGATCTACTCTCTGAAGCTGCATTTTTGGCCGGACAAAATATTGGTTATTATGATTTGGTTAGACCTCCTTTTATCCCATTTCTCACTTCTATCATATTCAGGTTTGAGGGCTTGTCTACTTGGCCTATTATGCTAATTGATGGCTTAATATTTATATTGGGGTCTGTTGGCCTTTTTTTATTATTAAAATTGCGTTTTGATAACCTCACCAGCTTTTTGGGGGCTTTATTATTTTCAACATTTCCTATTATCCTTACTTTTGTTTGTTCAGGTCTAACTGACATTTCCAGTGTTTGTATTTCAATATGGGCATTCTACTTTACGGTACTAGCTGTTAAAAAAGATTCAAAATGGTTCTGTTTATCATTTCCAGTGGCAATGATATCATTCCTAACTCGATTTGCATCTGCATTAATTATTCTTCCAATATTATTTTATATTTTAATTAATTTAAAAGATATAATCCGGAAGAAGGATATTCTAATTGGAATACTATTTTCTTTTGTACTTATACTTCCTGTCTTCTGGTTTTTTAATGTAAATTTTGGTGATCCTTTTTATACATTCTCTAGTTTCTTTGGTTCCAGTTCACGTTCAATTTCTGAACTAACTGGGACGCTATTTTTTTATAATCCTGATTTGCTTTATTTTGTAAAGAACATGCCTTCCTTTATAGGCCCACAAGCCATCGGAGTCGTTTTAGTTATTTTTTTAGGATTTTTGGTATACCTACTGAAAAATATTTTTAATAAAAATAAATCTATGGAAAAAACTCACAATGAATCTTTTAAATTATTATTAAAAGAAAATAAACTTAAATTTTCGTTTTTGATTATATCAGTCCTAATCTTAATTGTATCATTACAGAGGGTTCATTATTTATTAAGTGAGGCTCTACTTTTTGTTTCTTTGTATTTACTGTACAATTTATTTAAGCCTCTCAAATTCAAAGATTTAGATTTAGATTTTTTCATATTTTCATGGTTTTTGGTTTTCTTAATCTTTCACAGTGTATATGTTATTAAGGATTACCGATACTTTATTTACATGGCCCCATCATTAACATATATACTTATGAGGGGTTTTAAATGGACAACATCCTTACTAGGAATTAAAATAAAGAACAGGAATCTAACACATTATCTATTCTCCGGGTTTTTAATAATTTTACTTATTTTATCCACTTACACCTCTTTACCCAGTATAGAGGAAACAAATAAAGATTTAAAGCAGCTAAATCAAGATAGCATTAACATTGGTATTTGGTTGGTAGATCATGACCCAAATTATCAAACTAAAGTCATTTATTCAGATATATGGCCCTATTCAGGATGGCATCTTAAAATGAATGTCAATAAAATGCCCCAATTCCATGATAATCAGGTTATTGATGTCGGTTTCAAAGATTACAATTTAACAACTCAAGATATGTGGAAATATAATGATAAACTAGTTTTAGATCATGCAGATTATTATATCTCTAGAAAAACTGATTTAACTTTAACAAATTATATGCCAATAAAACAGTATGGTACCCTAACTTTATATCAAAGAACAGATGAGTTAAATTAGATTTTCACTGTATTCGGTCAAAGGTGATTGGTTGCATAAAATAAATGTTAATAAACACTCTTCATGGATTTTTTTAATTATTCTGATCTTAACAGTCAGTATTATCACTTATTACAGGGTTAAACTCCAAATGGATTTAGGTCCAATTTTTGATACATATGATTATCTGGCTAATGCTGCTGAATTTGCAGGTAAAGGGATAGATTTTTCTGATTTTACCCGGCCACCCATTATATCTATACTGACAGCTATTTTCTTTGTTTTTGGTAAATTATCCGTGGGACCAATAATGATTGTTGACGGCCTTCTCTATATATTGGGATGTATTGGTC
>DAIMMR010000572.1:0-2182 GCA_036720575.1 Clostridium sp. | reverse complement strand
GTAGGAGCTCCAGTTGGTATGAGAAAAGGAAAAATTGTTAACGGAGTAGTGTCATCCGGAAGTAAGTTTACTCGTTGGTTTAAGGATACTTATGTAGATTATGTAGAGGTAAATGATAAGGTGAAACTAAATATATTAGGACAAAACATAGTAGCTAATGGGTACTTTAAAAACAATGTAAATTACATCAAGATAGGTAAACAGGATATTCCAGTTCGTGAACTTGCTGAAGCTCTAAACCTTAAAAACGTAACATGGGATGCGAAAAATAAGGTTGTGATTATGAAATGAAGAAGCGAATGGAATTCTCTAAAAAAATATTCATAGGAGTATCTATAGCTACAATATCGGTGGCTATCTTTTCCATGTATATGATGTATAAAACAAATGATCTAAGTCCGTTGCCTTACCTAATAGGGTCAGTATTCACTGAGTTTGCAACTGCAACAGGATTTTATTATTGGAAAGCTAAAAATGAAAATATTATAAAATTAGGGGGTAAAATAGATGATATTGAACGTTGATTTAATTGCAAAGGTCGTAATACCAATTTTGGGAGCTATCTTAACATATTTGATAGTTCCTTTTATTAAGTCTAGGACCACTAAGGAACAAAGAGATGAGGTATATTTTTGGGTAAGAGTAGCGGTATCTGCAGCTGAACAAATTTACAAAGAAAAAGGTAAAGGTGTAGAAAAGAAAGAGTATGTAGTAAAGTTCCTCGGGAGTATGGGAATTAATTTGACAATACAAGAATTAGATGTTTTGATTGAGGCAGCAGTCAAGGAGTTAAATTTGATACAGCAAAATAATTCTCCTAAAGATGCCCTGGTGTGATGCCAGGGCGTATTTTTTTTATTTTTTAGATTGAGTTCCAGAACTTTAAGGTATATAATATGTAATAAATAGAAACAATACTTTTAAGACTTGATTGAGAAAATGAGAATGGTGTGTATTGACTTTTTTGAGAATTTATGAATATAATGAATTACAGTTGAAGTTAATTAATAACAAATTATATTTTGTTAAGGGAGGTGCATTAAGTGAATAAGAGTGATTTTTTATTTGCTTTGCCAAACTTTTTTGGAGGATTATCTAGAACTTTAGATATGGGATCTACATTAAATGTATATAATGATTCGGAAACACCAGAAGAAGCCGATTACAAAGCGATTCAGTCTGATTGGGGTGTAATAGGTAAAGATTTGAGGAGATCGATACATGGGTATAGAAAATGGCTCTGCAAAACTAAAGATAATGCAGTTGAAATAAAAAGTATACCTATTAAATCAGCAAGGATATCGAATTCTAGTATAAAGGAAATGAAAATTCAGAGAGCAAGTATGACGATCGAACGAAGTATGCATAGTGGGCCTCTACCAGCACCGGAAACCTTAGCTATGTATGAAAAAATATGTCCAGGGTTAGCAGATAGAATAGTAAGCATGGCTGAAAACCAATCTTCACATAGACAAGAAATTGAGAAGATAGCAGTTAAATCAGGTGCAAGAGATAGTTTATGTGGAATCATATGTGGGTTTTTAATTGGAATAGCCACAATAATAGTTGGTTATTTATTAGGTGTTAAAGGGCATACGGTGTCTTCTTCAATTATTGGTACAGGTGGAATAGTAGGTCTAGTGTCAGTATTTGTTTACGGGACTAGATCTAGAAGAAGAGAAAGAGAAAATAAATCAAAATAAATATACCAGGACTAACCCTTCTGGCCTTTTTTCGTTTTTTGCATATATATAAGGAATAAGGTTACAAAAAAAAGAGAATCTCGACTAGCAAAAGATTCTCTATAGAATTACTCTATTTTCCCTTGTTTAGGTCCTGAGATCCATATTTTAAATGCTTTTTTACCATAATCTTTGGCATAAATCTTAGTGCCATTTTTCAAAGTAATACTAGCTCTAAATATATACATGGATGCTCACCTCCCTTTTGAATAAAAATGTTGCCAAAAGGGAATAAATATTATATAATAAGTTTGCAAAGTATTACATAGCTAGTCAATTTATTTCTTTTGACTTGAGATTTAGTTGTAGCTAAATCTCTATATTTAAATAGCTGATGCTATTCAAAACTTAATTGCAGTAACTCTTTTGTATCTCGGCAGTTTTCCGAGATACTTTGCATTTTTGGGAGACTTCATCTATACTCATGTTTTTAATTAAAT
>DAIMMR010000571.1:0-2185 GCA_036720575.1 Clostridium sp. | reverse complement strand
TCCTATTTTAGTTTAATGATTTTAACTTATTTTGTATGATAAAAAATATCTTTTAATACCATGTATCCCAGAAATCAAAAGTAAAAGATTTAGGTTCGGGATTAGGCTTTTCTCTACCTAAGGGGCAGTTGGAGTATTGAAAATCTCTATCACAATCATCAATCTGTAAACCATTAATTTTACAAATGTTTGTAATATCATCAATACTCATGTCATAACTTATTAAGTTTTCACATCCTTGACAATCTTTTGGAAATATTTTAATCATCTTTTCTGTTCTCCTTTTTAATTTAATCTTTATAATAGAAGTAATTTTTTATTTCATTAATTCTTTTATTTCTTCCACTGATCTTGTTGTAAAAATTGACCAAACCCTATATTCCCAGTCTTTCATAGGTTTAGTTATTGATACATAATCTATTAACGTCCCATGTGCTTCGTCCCACCACATACTAATTAATTCGGGTGCAGAATATCTAATGCTTTCTCGTATTTTACATAAGCTAATTATCAAATCTTCTTCTGGTTTCGGTATAACTTCTAAAATATCGTTTAAAACTTTACTTAAATCTCTCATAATATCCTCCTAATAAATTTAACTTTCTATTTCCTTATGTATTTCTTCTTTCAATATTTCTTCGCACTCTTTACAATAATCTGAATAATTTTCAGCCAGTCTTTCCAAACACATTCTGCACATTTTCATTTTATCACCTTGTCCCTATTGTATCATTGTAGCATATTTTTGTTTGGTAGCCAAGCCACCACGTAGGTATTTTTCTTCCCAGTTAGTGTTAAGTATCTTTTTAACTTCATTATACTTAGTGTGATTTACATTTCTTAACCTATGCAAGTCCTTATGTACTGTTGACTTACTCATTTTAAAATGGTTTGCACACTGTCTAATTGTACCCTTTGTCATCAACATATAATCTGTAACCTCTAAAATCCTCTGTTCTATTTCTCTTTGTTTCATTTGTATATCTCCTTTTCTCTTTGATTAATTATAGTATATTCCTTATTCCACAATTTGTCAACAACTATTTTTATATTTTTTAATATAATTTTATATGTATGGAACAAGGCTAGATTACACCTTGCTCTGTCATCTTGTCAAACATAATATCTTGCTCACGATACATATTGGATAACGAAACTTTTTCGTCATTTTCTTTTAAATATTCTGTTAATTCATTCAAAGATAATTTTCTTTGGTACTCTTTTAGCATATAATAATATACGCTACTTTTATATACTCTTTGATTAGTTAATCCACTTCTTTGTAAAACGATGTTATAATATTTACTCATGCGATTTGCAAACGTACCATAGGTACATTGGTTATTATCAACTTCCATATTTGTTGACCCTGCTGTCGCTTTAACTAAATAATCACCGATGAGATATTCAACCTCACTTTCCTTTACAACGCCTTTTTTATCCATTGTGCGTCTAATATAAAACTGTTCTGTCATTGCTTTTTTTACAACTTCAATTTCTGTATCTGATAATTGGATAATATTATTTTTATATTCTATAGTTTTATTAACCAAATCAACATTTGAAACTTTTAAATTTAGTAAATCACTAAAGCTTTTTTTACCTTTAATCTTGTTCCATAGAAGAATAATTACCAACTTATCCTGATAGTTCCCAACATCTTGTGTAATAATATCATAATATTCTTCCTCTGTTATGAATTGAAGCAACTCAGCCTTTTCATTGATACATTCTAGCAAATCATCCTGTGTTATTTTATCCAATTCCATTAGCCCGATTGTAAATTTTTGTCTGTCAGTGGCGGACAGTAAATAACTGTTAATTGCACTTTTGTAAGTGTATAACACGCTTAGACTTGAGGAGTTTAATGATGTTAGAAATTCCATAAAATCTAATTTTGTCATATTTACTGCCTGAACACCTTTATATTCCTCAAACTCATCTAATTTGAAAATCAATTTGCTATATAATTCATATGTCTTTTGTTCATTTCTTATTTTTATATTCTCTAAATACTTATTCTTTTTATCATTATCTACTAAAAAAATATTCTTCATAATTATCCCTCCAACAACTTTCTAAATTTGCTTATCATATTTTTTCTGTCTTTTTGTTTTATTGGATAGTTATAAGTGTAGTTAACAGTAGTATTCTTAAATTTCTTTAAAAACTTATCCATTGCTTC
>DAIMMR010000055.1:0-15677 GCA_036720575.1 Clostridium sp. | reverse complement strand
AACTAGATATTACAAAAAATAAATGATAAAATATAAAGAAAACTCTAACAGCGTCTAAAGAAATGTCTATAAATAGTAAATAGTAAACTATTTATAGACGTTTTAAAGATGTATCTAATTTATAATTACAAATATCAAATGAAAATAATCTACGGTAAATTTAAGGAGGCAATTGATATGTCAAAGTTGGTAGAGTGTGTTCCAAATTTTAGTGAAGGAAGAAATAAAGAAGTAATAGAAAGCATTGTAGATGAAGTTAGAAAAACTGAAGGTGTTAAACTTTTAGATTATTCATCAGATAAAGACCATAATAGATCTGTAGTAACTTTCTTGGGCGGACCAGAAGAAGTAGAAGAAGCAGCATTTAAACTTATAAAAAAAGCTGCTGAGCTTATTGATATGAGAAATCATCAAGGTGCCCATCCTAGAATGGGAGCTACGGATGTAGTTCCATTTATACCTATTAAAGATGTTACTACAGAAGAATGTGTTGAGATTTCTAAAAAACTTGGAAAAAGAGTAGGGGAAGAATTGAAAATTCCAGTTTATTTATACGAAGATGCAGCTACATCTGAAGAAAGAAGAAATTTAGCTGCTATTAGAAAAGGACAATATGAGGGATTTTTTGAAAAAATAAAACAGCCTGAATGGAAACCAGATTTTGGACCTTGTGAGATGAATGTAAAAAGCGGAGCTACAGTTATAGGAGCTAGGTTCCCACTTATAGCATATAATGTAAACTTGGGTACAGATAACATAGAAATAGCCAATGCTATTGCTAGGAAAATAAGATACATAGGTGGAGGATTAAGATATGTTAAGGCCGTAGGAGTAAAGGTAACTGAAAGAAATATAGTTCAGGTATCTATGAACCTAGTAAACTATGAAAAGACTCCTATATATACTGCACAGGAAATGGTTAGAATGGAAGCTAAAAGATATGGAGTACCTATTGTAGGAAGCGAAGTTATAGGCTTAGTTCCTATGAAAGCTTTGATAGATTGTGCAGAGTATTACCTTCAAATAGAAAATTTTAGTGTAGATCAAGTACTTGAATCCAGACTAAGTGAATAAACTTTAACTTAAAAGGCTGCAGTTGAGTTTTGCTTGAAAACAACCAACTGCAGTTATATTTTCATAATGTAAATTAAATTTTCTCCTTTAATTTCATAAGTACATCAATTTCATAGTTATCTAAAGATTTTTTTAAATAGGCAATACCCATATCACAATAGTTTTTTGCACCTTTAGGAAGATATTCTTTGAATATACTATTTAATTCCTTATTCCCCTTAAGTTGTATACTTATTTCAGCCTTTACTCGATAAACTAGGCCTATTTCATGAGGGCTCTTTAACATTTCGGAATGAGTATGGGCCTCTTTTAAATAGCTTAAAGCTTTAGTATAATCTTTCTCATTTATTTTTAGTAAAGCCATAAAAGCCTCGGCTATGGAACGTCCCCAAACTAGATCAAAATGCTTGTATATGTTAAGAGACCTTTTAAAGTACTCATTTGCAGCAGTATAATTTCCCATGTCAAAGGCTGTTTCACCTGCATTTATACTAAATATAGCAGTGCTGGACATAACACCTTTATCTTCACATATTTTAATGGCCTTATCGTAGTAGGAAATAGCTTTAGAAAACTCTAGGGAGTGTCTCCTAATTTCACCTATATAATTGTAACAAGCAGCTATGTTAAGTACATATTTGTCCGATGTTATTGCATCTCTAGTAAATATATGTATTGCTTCGTTTAACAGTTTTTCTGCTTCTTTATAATTTCCACACATATTATTATAAAGAGCTTTTAATTTTAATATTATGGCTTTTTCATCCTCATAGTTTTGCTCTTTAGCAATGGAAAGTGCTAGATTTATGTACATAATCATGTTTTCTACGTCATAAGTTTGAATACAATAATAAATCATTTGCTTATAACCTTCAATGGCATAACTAAGAGCATCTATATTAAGAGCTTTATCTATCATATTTTTTATTATGGAAGTTCCATTTTCGTAATCTCCTATTTTAATTAAGTATCTTCCCTTCATAAGTAGAAATGTTATTTCTAAATCTACAGTTTCCTTGGATCTACTTTGATTTTCAACTTTATTTAAGAGTTTTTCCACCTTCTCTAAACTTTTCAAAGCTTTTTCATCACTAAAGTATAAATTGTTGTACTTATTTTCACCATAATGAAGTACAGGAAAGAGTTCATGGCTGAAACTAAGATATATATTCAGATTTTTCATTCTATATGTTAGTTCCTTAATTCGATTATTAGAATTTGAAAAATGATATATTAATTTATAGTAGGTATTTAGATCATTTTTATCTTTAAGGAGGTTTTCCTCCAAAAGTTCACCTATTTTATTATGTAAAATTTTTTTTCTAGCCATAGACTGGTTTGAGTATATGAACTCTCTAAATTTTTGGTGGGTAAATTTTAAGTTTATGTTATTATCATTTAGTACTTCTTTAAGTATAAATTTGTTTTCCAGTTCTTCAACCACATCAATTATTTCAAGCTCATCTTTGCCAATAATACTAGCTAATAGGTTAAGGGGTACTTCGTCAAAAAACATAGAACATATGTTTAAAATCTTTCTACCTTCCTCAGAGACATCCAAATATCTGCTCCTTAATATATCTTGCATTTTAGAGGACATTAAGTTTATATTTCCATTGGATTTTATTATATTCATGTATTCTGTTAAAAAGAATAGATTTCCTTCTGTCTCGTTGTATATTTTATTTGTCATTTTTTTAGACAAATTGTAGTTAGGTAGTGCTTTTTTTATAAAATCTTCTGTTTCTATATGATTGAGTCTTTCTAATTTAAGTGTATTTAATTTGTTATATCTATTCATGGAAGTTATGAATTTATCCAGTTCTTCATTGTATTCATTTCTACAGGTACAAATTAAGATTATATTTTTAGATTCACTTAAGAGTATACTGTTTAAAAGTGAGAGACTCATTGGATCAATCCATTGGATATCTTCAAATACTAGTAGTATTTTTTTATGAGAACTAACTATTTTTAACACATCTCCTATGGCATTTCCTATTATTTCATATTTTAAATTATTACTTTCAATTAGTTTTAGATTGTCCAAATAATTTTTACTAAACTCAGGAAAAAAACTAGCTATTATGCTTTTGCAAGATAAGGAGATATTTATATTATTTGTTTCTATTATTTTTGATAATTTTAGTATAATATTATTCCAAGGCTTTAAAATATAGTCTTTTTCAAGGGGATAACAGGAGGTTTCTAATACAAATATATCATTTTGAGAAATACCTTCTAAGAACTTTTCTTTAAGTTTTGTTTTGCCAATGCCAGCTTCTCCTAGTATCAAAATAGACTTTGCTTGTATTCCATTTTTAAATTTTAGGTAAACAGCTTCTAAACATTTTAGTTCTTCATATCTTCCAAAAAAGAATTCTTTTGATTTTAAACTGCAATTTGTAAGACTAATTTCATTTAATATTTCATTAAATAATTTTTTTGTAGCTGGCTGTGGTTCTACATCTAATTCTTTGTTTAAAATTTCTGAAAGTTTATGATATACTTCTACAGCTTTATTGCATTTATTGTTATTTTTTAAACTTTTCATAAGTTCTCTGTAGGGTTCTTCATCAAACTCATCCATTTTTATGAGCATTTTACAGTAGTTTTCTACTTTATTGTAGTTTTTGTTTTCCTTTTCAATAGCTATATTTTCTTTTAGTCTATTTGTATATATTTGCTGGAAATGTTCCCTAGTTTCTAATACCCAAGTTTGAAAAGTTTCTGCATTTTTTACATAAAAACCAGTTAGAAAGTTACCCTTATATGTATTTAAATCATCTGTATTACTCAAGAAATTATCTACATCCGTTTTTATTTCTATATCAGGATTTATCATAACTGTTGACTTTCTTGGCGATATTAATACTTCTAAGTTAAAGGATTTTTTTATTTTATAAATAGCATTTCTTAAATTTTTTTTTGCTATGTTTTCTTCTTCTTCTGGCCATAAAAGACCAGCTAGCTTTTCTCTTGTACATTCTTTATTAATAATTAAATAACAAAAAAGAGCTTGTACTTTGTTATATGGGAACAAAACTTTTTCATTGTCTATAGTTACATTAAAATTTCCCAACATTTTTACGTATATAATGTTCAATATATCCCTTCTTTCGTAACTCCTCAACCTAGTATTTAATGTGTAATCATTTAGAGTACGTATTATATTATATTATAATACAATATCAGCGTAAATTTCCATTGATAAATCAAATTTTTGTTTATAATGATTAGAAAAGGTTGAAACTAAAAAATGATCTAACGTCTACAATATAAAAACATTTAAAAATACTTTTTTTATATTATAGACAAATTTGACTTTTTAAAGACGTAAACGTTTTATTATATAAACAAAGACAAATTTCATTAAATTTTTTATATTAAAAATAGTTTAAATATAATGAAATTATTACATTTAACATAGGAGGACATGATATGATTAAAAACATTGATGTTAGTAAGGCTATGACTATAAAATTAGATGATGAATTACCTGAAATGCCAAAATTTGTGGAAGGCATTAGGAGAGCACCAGATAGGGGATTTAATTTGACACAATCCCAGACGGAAATTGCTTTAAAAAATGCTCTAAGGTATATACCACCTAAATACCATGAACAATTAATACCAGAGTTTTTAGAAGAACTTACTACAAGGGGAAGAATTTATGGATATAGATTCAGACCTGAAGGAAGAATATATGGAAAACCTATAGACGAGTATAAGGGAAAATGTACAGAAGGTAAAGCCTTCCAAGTAATGATAGATAACAACCTTGATTTTGAAGTAGCTCTGTACCCTTATGAGTTAGTTACTTATGGAGAGACAGGTAGCGTATGTCAAAACTGGATGCAGTACAGACTTATAAAAAAATATTTAGAAGTTATGACTCAAGATCAAACTTTAGTAGTTGAATCAGGACATCCACTTGGATTGTTCAAATCAAAACCAGAAGCACCAAGAGTAATAATAACAAATGCTATGATGGTTGGAATGTTTGATAATCCAAAGGACTGGGAAATAGCAGAAGAAATGGGAGTTGCAAACTATGGACAGATGACTGCAGGAGGATGGATGTATATAGGACCACAGGGTATAGTTCATGGTACATTTAATACATTACTTAATGCAGGAAGAATGAAGCTTGGTATTCCAAATGATGGAGACTTGAGAGGACATTTATTTATAACTTCAGGTCTTGGAGGAATGAGCGGAGCTCAGCCAAAGGCTATAGAGATAGCAAATGGAGTAGGAATAATAGCAGAAGTAGACCAGTCCAGAATTGACACAAGAATTAATCAAGGATGGGTAAAAGAATGTTCTTCTGACTTAGATAGAATATTTAAGGTTGCAAAGGAATACATGGAGAAAAAAGAACCTATGTCCATTGCATATCATGGAAACATAGTGGATTTGCTGGAATATGTAGTTAAAAATAATATAAAAGTAGAGTTACTGTCAGATCAGACTTCCTGTCATGCTGCATATGAAGGTGGATACTGTCCTCAGGGAATTAGCTTTGAAGAAAGGACAAGACTTCTTGCAGAAGATAGAGAAAAATTTCATAAATTAGTAGATAAAAGTTTGAGAAGACATTTTGAATTAATAAAAGCTCTTGTAGATAAGGGAACATATTTCTTTGACTATGGAAATTCCTTTATGAAAGCAGTATATGATGCAGGAGTTAAAGAAATATCAAAAAATGGAATAGATGAAAAGGATGGATTTATATTTCCTTCCTATGTAGAGGATATAATGGGACCCCAATTGTTTGATTACGGATATGGACCATTTAGATGGGTATGCTTAAGCGGAAAGAGTGAAGATTTAATTAAAACAGATAAAGCTGCCATGGAATGCATAGATCCAAACAGAAGATACCAGGATAGAGATAACTATAACTGGATAAAGGATGCAGAAAAGAATAAATTGGTAGTTGGAACCCAGGCAAGAATACTATACCAAGATGCTAGTGGAAGAATAAAGATTGCACTTAAGTTTAATGAAATGGTAAGAAAAGGTGAAATCGGGCCTGTAATGATGGGAAGAGACCACCATGATGTAAGTGGAACAGACTCTCCATTTAGAGAGACTTCAAATATTAAAGATGGAAGTAATGTAATGGCAGATATGGCTATCCAGTGTTATGCAGGAAATGCAGCAAGGGGAATGAGCTTAGTTGCACTTCACAATGGAGGCGGCGTAGGTATAGGTAAATCCATAAACGGAGGTTTTGGACTTGTACTTGATGGAAGCTATAAAGCAGATGAAATAATAAAATCAGCGTTAAGCTGGGATGTAATGAGTGGTGTTTCAAGACGTTCTTGGGCAAGGAATGAACATGCTATTGAAACAGTAGTAGAATTTAATAAAAATAATAAGGGAACAGACCATGTAACCCTTCCATATTTAGCAAATGAAGAAGCTGTAAAAAAAGCAGTAAGTAAGTATTTTCAAAAGTAAAATTACTTTTATAAACAGATTTCTTGGCATCAGATGAAGTTTTGATTTCACCTGATACTTAGTCATCGGATAAAATTTTTGAAGGGAGGGAATTAGTATGATAATTAAAGATATAGATTGCCTTGTAACTTGTGCAGGATGTTACCCAAAAACAAAGGAAAAGTTAAAAGATGCACAAATAATTAAAAATGGATATATAGTAGCAGATAATGATACAATATTAGACGTCGGCAGCGGCGATGGATACAAGAAGTATTTAAATGATCATGAAGTTGTAATAGACGGAAAGGGTAAAACTGTTACGCCAGGGCTTGTAGACAGCCATACCCATGTAGTATATGCAGGGTCAAGGGAATTTGAACTATCTTTGAAACTGAAAAATGTAAAATATATAGATATATTGAAAGCAGGGGGAGGAATATTAAGCACTGTAAACAGTGTGAGAAATACTTCTCTTGAGAAAATCCAAAGTGAAACTAAAAAGAGATTGGATTTAATGCTTTTACACGGAACTACTACTGTTGAGAGTAAGTCAGGTTATGGACTTGATTTTGAAAATGAAATAAAAATGCTGAATGTAAATAAAAATTTAAATGAAGAACACCCAATTAGCATAGTTTCTACTTATCTAGGTGCTCATGCAGTTCCAGAAGAATTTAAAGATAACAGGGATGGATACATAGACCTTATAATAAATAAGGTAATTCCCTATGTTAAAAAACAAAACTTAGCAGAATTCATTGACTGCTTTTGTGAAAAAGGTGTATTTTCAGTAGAAGAGGCAAGAAAAATTTTAGAAGCAGGTAAGAAAGCTGGATTTAAGGCTAAAATTCATGCAGATGAAGTGGAATCCATATCAGCAGCAGAACTTGCAGGTGAGATTAAAGCAGTATCTGCGGAACATTTAGTGTCAGCTTCTGACGAAGGTATAAAGTCACTTGCAGATAATAAAGTAGTTGCAGTACTTTTGCCTACGACTTCTTTTTACTTGATGTTAAATAAATTTGCACGGGCAAGGAAAATGATAGAAGAGGGAGTTATAGTTGCACTAGCTACAGACTGCAATCCTGGTACTTCTCCTACAGAATCCCTTCAAAGTACAATGACTTTTGCATGCTTTGGACTTAAAATGCTGCCAGAAGAAATAATAAATGCAATGACTATAAATGCAGCAGCTGCAATTTCAAAAGAGAAAGAAATAGGAAGTATTGAAAAAGGTAAAAAAGCCGATATATCTATATTTAATGCAAAAAACCTAGATTATTTAATTTATCATTTTGGTGTAAATGCAGTAGATACAGTAGTTAAAGACGGCACAGTTGTAGTAAAAAATGGACAATTAGTATATTAAAAAGTAAAGATAAAAAACAGAAAGTTATAGAAAACAAGTTAGAATAATTATATTAGGAGGTAGTATAAGATATGAAAACTGTTAATTTAAGTGGAGAAAATCTTACTTTAGAGGATGTTATAAATGTTGCATACAACAATTATAAAGTTTCTGCTACAGAAGAAGCTAAGGAAAAAATCAACAAGTCAAGGGCTGTAGTAGATGGTATAGTTGAGAGAAATGATACAAAGTATGGAATTACTACTGGATTTGGAAAATTTTCTGATGTAACTATATCAGGAGAAGAATGTAAAACACTTCAGAAAAACTTAATAATGTCTCATTCATGTGGTGCTGGACGAAAGTTTCCAAAAGAAGTAGTAAGGATAATAATGTTATTGAGGGCAAACAATTTAGCTAAAGGATATTCAGGAATAAGACTTAGTGTTTTTGAAACTCTCTTAGATATGTTGAATAAAGGTGTACACCCATGTATACCGGAAAAGGGTTCTTTAGGAGCCTCTGGTGATTTAGCGCCTTTAGCACATATGGTATTACCTATGCTTGGAGAAGGGGAAGCTGAGTTTCAAGGTGAAATTTTACCTGGAAAAGAAGCTATGGAAAAGGCAGGTATAGATACAGTAGAACTTGTAGCTAAAGAAGGTTTAGCTCTTATAAATGGAACTCAGGTAATGACTGCAGTAGGTTCATTAGCTTTGTATAAAGCTATAAATCTTTTAAAAGTTAGTGATATTTCAGCAGCACTTACCATAGAAGCTTTAAGAGGAATAAGAGATGCTTTTGATTTAAGGACACATATGTTAAGACCCCATGCAGGTCAAATTCAGACAGCTAAAAATATAAATGCACTAACGGAAGGCAGTTCTTTTATGACTAATCAAGGTGACCTAAGAGTACAGGATGCTTATACTTTAAGGTGCGTACCACAAGTTCATGGTGCCAGCAAAGATGCTGTAAATTATGTTAAAGATAAAGTAGAAATAGAGATAAATTCCGTTACAGATAATCCTATTATATTTGAAAATGCAGACGTAATATCAGGAGGAAACTTTCATGGACAGCCTATGGCTTTGAGTTTTGATTTCCTTGGAATTGCAATGTCTGAGGTTGCTGATATATCAGAAAGAAGATTGGAAAGATTGGTAAATTACCAATTAAATGATTTGCCTCCTTTCTTAGCAAAGAACGGTGGACTTAACTCAGGATTTATGATTACACAGTATGCGGCAGCAGCATTGGTATCAGAAAACAAAGTTCTTGCACATCCAGCAAGTGTAGATTCTATTTCTTCGTCAGCTAACCAGGAAGATCATGTAAGTATGGGTACTATTGCAGCAAGAAAGAGTTTAGAAATTGTAAATAATGCAACAAGAGTAGTTGCAACAGAACTTATGGCTGCTTGTCAAGCTATAGATTTTAGAGATGGACTTAAGTTAGGTAAGGGTACTCAAGAAGCATACAATATAGTAAGAAGCAAAGTAAGTTTTATAGAAAAGGATAAGATTATGTATAAAGAATTGGAAAAATGTGATGAGCTTATAACAAGTGGACAACTTCTAAAGGCAGTTGAAGAAAAAGTAAAATTAGAAATATAAAATAAATTTGGAGATACTTGAAAATCATAAATTAACTAATATCAAAAATAGGTTGAGACTAGGTAATTATTTGATAATTTATAGCTGGCATTAAAATGAATATAAAATTCATTTTGTGTTCAGTTATAAATCAAGTACTTTACACAAATCGTAGTATTATATGTTATAAGTTAAAAATATAAAATTTATAACAATGTAAATGTTTACTACTTTTTAATATCAATAAAGTATAGCTAGTCCACTAAATTTAAAGAAAGTTATTATTAAAGTGTTATTTTTAATCTACCACTTTTGAAATAGGTGTTTTAGTTATTGAAAATATGTTTTAAATTGACTATTAAACTAATTATACGAGGGGGATTAGATGTGAATTTATTTAGGAAAAAGACCGTAGAAGATTTTAGTACTTCTGTAAAAAAAAGTGGACTTAAAAAGGAACTGAATTATATGGACTTAGCATGTTTAGGCATTGGTTCCGTAGTAGGTAGTGGTGTTTTCGTTTCTGCAGGACAAGGAGCTCATATAGCAGGACCTGCTGTTATAATATCATTCATAATAGCTGCTGTTACAAGTGGACTTTGTGGTCTTACTTATTCAGAACTTGCTACCATGTTTCCTGTTGCTGGAAGTACTTATTCATATTGCTATGTTGCTTTTGGTGAAATTATAGCTTGGATTATTGGATGGAATTTGATGCTTGAATACCTTGTTTCTGGAGCAGCAGTTGCTTCAGGATGGTCTGGTACTTTTGTTGGAGTTTTAAAATCCTGTGGTATCAATTTACCTGTGGCACTTACCGCTTCTCCACTTGCAGGCGGAATTGTTGACTTACCTTCTATTTTAATTGTTGGGCTTATAACATGGGTATTGTATATTGGTGTAACTCAAAGTACTAAAATAAACAATATTATAGTTGCAATAAAGGTAGCTGTAATACTTATATTCATATTTATTGGTGTAACTCATATAAATCCTGCAAATTATCATCCATTTGCACCATATGGAATGAAAGGAATAATGTCCGGTGCTGCAATTATATTCTTTGCTTTTATAGGATTTGATGCAGTATCTACTGGGGCAGAAGAAACATCAAATCCTAAAAGAGATGTTCCTATTGGACTTGCTATTTGTTTAGGAGTAACTATTGTGTTATATGTAGCTGTCGCATGTGTACTTACAGGGATGGTGCCATTTAAGTCTATAGATATAACTAATGCACTTCCAGCTGCCTTAGCTAGAGTAGGTATTAATTGGGGTTCTGCATTAGTTGGTGTAGGAGCAGTTATTGGAATGATTTCTACTATTCTTGTAATATTATATGGCCAAATAAGAATATTTATGGTTATGGCAAGAGATGGATTACTTCCTAAAGCATTTTCTAGCATAAACAAGAAACATAGTACGCCAGGTGTATGTACTATAATAACAGGAGTTATAACAGCTGTTATATGTGGACTTTTCCCACTGACTGTAATTATAGATTTATGTAATATAGGTACTTTATGTGCATTTTTGTTTGTATCTATAGGAGTTATAGTTCTCAGAAAAACTATGCCTGATATGGAAAGAAAATTCAAATGTCCGGGAGTTCCGGTTACACCTTTAATAACAGTATTATGTTGTTTATATCTTATGATAAGTTTGCCAGGTGTTACGTGGATTAGATTTGCTATATGGACTGGAGCAGGTTTGTTAATATACTTTATGTATGGAATGAAGCACAGTATATTAAATGATGAAAAACATAATTGTATTGGAGATAAAAATTAGGGTATAGATTTTTAATGTATAAACAAAGGATTGTAATGTATAATTAAAATGTATAAAAGGCACATTTTATAAATAGTGGAAATGTGCCTTTTATAATAAATATTGAGATATATATTTTTACAAAAATATGATAATTATCAATGAATCTTACTTAGTGGGAGTTTTACAGTAGGTAGCCATCAGATAAAACGTCTATAAAATAATTATATATAAAATTTAATTATTTTTAATTTATGCTAAAATTGACTTTCAAACGACGCAATCCTCTTATTATGTAAATAAAGTTATATTTTATTATATTTAAATCGTTTTCGATATTTAATAAATTGAATTTATTTTAAGCATATTTTACATTGCGCTTGATGGAAGATAAAGTCGGCTGTTAGTATATTAAAAAAATTTTTTATTTTAGGGGGAAAAATATGCTGCAAGATTTAAAATTAAAAGATTTTATAGAAGAATTGGGTTCTAATTCACCAGCACCGGGTGGCGGAAGTATTGCTGCTCTTTCAGCAAGTATGGCTAGTGCTTTAGCAAGTATGGTGTTTAATTTGACTATAGGTAAAAAGGAATATTTAGAATACGATGATTCTATAAAAAAGGATATTGATACTTCCTTAGAGGAAGTTAGCTTGTGCAAAAAAGATTTCTTAAATTTTATGGAAAAAGATACGGATGCTTTTTTATCCTTGATGAAAGCATACAAGATGCCAAAAAAAACAGAAGAGGAAATAAAGGTTAGAAAAGAAGCTATAAAAAAAGGTAATGAAAATGCACAAAATATACCTTTTGAAGTAGCAAAGAGTGCTTATAAATTATATTCTTATATAGCCATAGCAGTAAACTATGGAAATAGAAATGCAATTTCTGATGCTGGTGTTGCAGCTTCATTGACTGAGACGGCAATAGAAGGAGCTCTACTTAATGTAAAGATAAATATTCAGGGTATCAAAGATGAAGTTTATAAGAAAAAAATGACGGATGAATGCAGCAATCTGTTGAAAAAGAGCACTGATAAAAAGAAAGAAATTATGGAAATTATAGAGGAAAAATTAAAATAAAGTTTAATTTAAAATAATTTATGATATAATGTAGTAATATTTAGTATATGAAAAGGCACTTTTTAAGAATGTGCCTTTTCATATACTTTAAGTTAGTACATTTTATTGTGATAGCTATAATAATTTAAGAAAAATATAACAAAATAGGAGAATATTTATGAAAAGTATTAAATCAAAAATAGTATTGCTTACTTCATTAATATGCATTTTTAGCTTATTGATATCGTCTGCAGTTACATATTACATATCTTATCGAGTTGTTACTAGTCAAGTCAATGATAAGATTTTAGTTTCATCAGACAAATATGCAGAGGCAATTGATAAATGGTTTGATGGCGAGGGAAAAATAGTAAATGAAATTGGAGACTCTGTAGAAAATATAGGTATTGTACAAAAAAGTAGTGTGCTCAGTTATCTTCAGGAAAAATTAAAGGATAATAAATCAGCTACAGACATATATATAGGAGCTGCAGATAAAAGTAATATTGATGCCGGCGGATGGGTTCCTCCAGCTGGATATGATTGTACACAGAGAGACTGGTACAAGAAAGCTGTAGAAAAAAAGGGAATAATATATTCTTCTCCTTATTTAGATATGGATATAAAAAAAATGGTTATAACTATAGCTAAACCTATATTTCAGAATGGAAACATAGTTGGTGTTTTAGCCTGTGATATCAATTTGGAAACAATTACTAACATCATTCAAAAAGCAAAGGTAATAAATAATAGCTATGGATTTCTAATAGATAATGATAATAATTTTATAATTCACCCGAACAAGGATTTTCAGCCTAAGGAAAAGAAACTTGAAAATATGAATAATGTCATGAATGGACAGTTTAAAAATATTTTAAGTAGTAATTTTGTAAAGTTAAAGGATTATGATGGTGGTGAAAAATATTTTGTAACTTCTAAAATACCATCTACCAGTTGGACAGTTGGATTTTCAGTACCTGTATCCGAACTTACTAAACCACTTCAAAGTTTAGTGAAATCCTTTATAATAATTATTGCGTTATGTATAATTGCAGCTTTTATGGTTTCTGTATACTTCGGTAAAAAAATAGGGGATCCTATACTGTCTTTGTCTAAAATGGCAGATAAAATATCTAAATTTGATTTAACTTATGATGATAAATACGATTACCTACTAAATTATAAAGATGAAATAGGCAAACTATCAAATTCTTTTAATATAATGCATAAGGAACTAGTTCAACTTGTAAAAGAAATACTGGGTGATTCGGATGATATAAATAAATCCAGTACGGAATTAACTAAGCTTGCAGAGCAGTTATCTTTGAAGTCTGAAACTATGAATAGTGCAGTAAAAAATATAGTAGACAGCATACAGGAAACAAGCGCAGTATCAGAAGAAATCAGTGCATCTATAGAAGAAATAGGTGGAAATGTAAGCCAGTTATCTGAAAGGGCTGTAGAGGGAAATAGTAGTGCAGAGCAAATTCAAAATACAGCTGTAGATATACGAAATAAAACAGGGGAATCCATAGAGAAAACAAGAAAAATATATGAAGAAAAACGAGAAAAAATGCTAAAAGTAATTGAGGACATCAAAGTAGTAGAAAATATAAAAGTTATGGCAGATACCATTGCAAGTATAGCAGAAAATACAGAATTAGTGGCATTAAATGCAGCTATAGAAGCAGCTAGGGCAGGGGAAAAAGGCAAAGGATTTGAAGTAGTAGCAGGGGAGGTAAGAAAACTTGCAGAACAGTCCTCACAGGCTGTTGTATCTATCCAGGGTACTATTTCAAGGGTATATGAAGCTTTTAAGTCTTGCGCGGGTAATGGAAATGATATACTCGATTTTATACACGAAAATGTAGATCCCCAATTAGAAGCTTTCAGAAATACAGGGGACAAGTATTATAAGGATGCTGAATTCTTAAATAAGATGTCTTATGATGTAGCGTCTATGTCAGAAGAATTAAACGCTACTGTAAGCCAAATGAATGATGTAGTGCAAAATATGGCACAAAATGCATTTAAGGCTTCTGAAAACGCAGAGACAATAAGAGGAAACATTGATGAAACTTCTGCACATATAGAAAAAATAGTATCCACAGCCGAAAGGGAAGAGCAATTAGCAGAAAAATTAAATAGCATAGTTAAAAAATTTAAAATTTAAAAAATATGTCCTGCTTTTAAAGCAGGACATATTTTTTAATAACCTACAAATAGATTATTTATTGTACATAATGTATTTACTACTGAAAATATTATGACAGCAGCTAAATTTGCCGTAGTTTTATCCTGATCAAATCTAGGAGAAACTTCACATATGTCAAAACTTACTACTTTGTTGGATTTTAATATGTATTTTAAGAATTTTAAAACTTTTTCCGGGTCAAGTCCTAGGGATTGGGTAGAACTTACTCCAGGTGCATAAGATGAAGTAAATACGTCAGAGCATATTGTTATGTAAATATCTTCATGTTTTTTAATAAAATCATTCAGCTTATCTAAGGTATTCCACTCAGTATCGTTAGTTACATCTTTGGCTAGTACATATTCCACTCCAAATTTATATGCTGTTTTAAAAAGATCTACAGTGTTACTGTGATTTTGTATACCCATGCAAAAATATGAATAGTCAATTCCCTTATCTACATTGAGATCATGAATTTGTCTGAACATTGTTCCTGAACTGGCACCTTTTTCATAAGGCCTGAGATCAAAATGAGCATCAAAATTTATAATACCAATGTCTGGAGTTTTAGTATATTTACTTAAGTGATTTAATACTCCTTTGTAATTTCCAAAAGTAGTTTCATGACCTCCACCTAGAATTATAGGGAAAAGATTTAAACTTAATATTTTAGATACTGCTTTTGAAAGTAGTTCTTGACTTCCTTCTAGAGAATTATCATCACAAATAATATTGCCAAAGTCAAATAAATTAACGTCTTTTGTAAAAAAGCAAGGAAGGTTTGCCATTTCTTTTCTAATACTTTCAGGACCTTTTGAAGCACCTGTTCTTCCATTATTTCGTCTTACACCTTCATCGCAGCAAAATCCAATAAAACCAAATCCCAGCTTACCAGTATAAGGAGCAAGATTATCTTTTCTTAAATCAATGCACTTAATCCATTGATGCCATCTGAAAGCATCAAAATTAGTTTCACTATCAACTCTGCCTTCCCATAGTATTTTATCCATAGGTTTGTAATTAAAATCAAACATTTTAAAAAGTCTCCTTCTAGCTAATTTTGTAGTTTACATATATAGTAGCATATATATATGTATAGTATATATTTTTTTAATAAAAATGAATGAATTTTTTTAGTAAAATCTTATATTTCTCTTATAAATATAATTAGTTAACAGTATAAA
>DAIMMR010000570.1:0-2217 GCA_036720575.1 Clostridium sp. | reverse complement strand
AATATTGAAAAATTGCAATCTATGAAGAATCTTGATGGCGAAAATGATAATGCTTATATTAATAATTTAAAGCAAACATTAGATACAACTAACAAAAAAATTAGCATATTAAAAGATGAGCAAAATTATATTAATGAACAATTAAAAAATCCAACTGGCTTTTATACTGATGCTGTAATAACAGAAATGAAACAGAAGAATGATGAATTAGCTAATAGTTTGCTTAGTGTACAAGAAGCTATAAAAGAAGCTGGAAATGCATGGGCACAAGCTAAATTTGATAATATTACTGCTAGTATTCAAACTAATTTAACTTTAATAGAAAATGCTTTAAGTAGATTAGATAATGCTTCTGTCGTTGATTTAGGTTCAAAAATTACTTTACAAGCTCAAAAAGTACAACAAGATCAACAATATATTAGTGATTTAACTGATTTATTAAGGGAATTAAATTCAGAAGAAGCTAAAACTGGCTCAGCTTATTTATTTGATAGAATAAAAGATATTAATGCAGAATTGGATAAAGCAAGGACTACTTTATCAGAAGATAATAAAGGCATTGAGGATATCAAAAGTTCTATTTCAGATTTAACTAGTACAATTTTGGATAAAATTAAAGAAGTTATTCAAAAAAACAATGAAGTTTACAAAGATACTTTAAATGCCAATTTAAAATTATTTGAAGATGCTATAGACAAAGAAGTTAGTAAATTAGAAGAAGCTAAGAAAAAATTAGATAATAATTCTACTAATTATGATGATATCCAAAATATAGCTGAATTGCAAAGACAATTGAATGCTATTCAAGGTGGAGGAATTGATTCTGAATCTCAAAGACAGGATTTACAAAAACAATTAGATGAAGCCAACAGAAAATTAAAAGAAGATACTGTTAATCAAAATATAGATAGTAGAGAAGATGCTCTTAATAAAGCTAAATCTGATTATGAGAGCCTAGTACAATCATATTCTGATGCAATAGATAAAAGTGAGACAGACGAGAATTTAAATATCCAAGCCAATCAATCATTAATAAATGGATATTTAGTTGATTCTAATGGAAATAAAGTTGATCTAGATACTGCATTAAAAAATTATGAAGATAAGTTTGGTGAAGGATTAACAGTTTTAGGTAACAAAATCAAAACTGAATTAATTGATCAATTAAAAGAAGTTCAGGATTTAATGACTGCATTTGGTACTTTAGATACAACTAAAATAAATCCGACACAAAATACTAAAACGGTATATGGTACGGGAGTTGATTTACAGAATGCACAAGCTATATTAGGAGCAAAAGGATATAATTACGTAAATACAAATGATACTCCAGCAGATCAAATTAATCCTCAAGTGGGAGATGTCGTATTAGGTAATTCTGTTCCAGCAAATAAAATAAATGGAGCAACTAATTTAACTGGTGCTGATAGGTATAAAACAGAAACATTAATACAAATGTATGCCGATTCTAGTACAGGTAAAATACCTGCAATTGGACGATATACCGCAGAAAACATTCAAAAATATATTCAATTATATGGTATAAAAAGCACTGCGGGAACTGTATATGGTACTGGCACAGATTTAGGAAATGCCAAAAAACTATTAGAGAAGTTTGGATATAAATTTGTTGACACAGATGACGTATCAAATGTTGCTTTAACTGAAAATGATGTTGTTGTAGGTGGTTCAGGGGTTATAAAAGGAAGTCAAAAGATTTTACCTTCTAATGCTAAATGGTTATGGGGAAATGATAGAGCATCCACGTTACAAGCAATAGAAAATTATGCTGAAAAATTAAATAATATTCCTATAGACACTAAAGGATTTTCTGAAGGTGGAACAGTAGATTTTACTGGATTAGCTATGGTACATGGTACTAAAAATAAACCAGAAACAGTATTAAATTATGAACAAGGAACAAATTTACATAAATTTTTAACGGGTATTCCTAGCATGATATATAATATGCAAAAAGATGTAAAGATACCTTATGTCGATTACTCAGGAAATTATGATAAGGTAAGTAGACAAATACAAGAGGTAGCAAATAATACATTAAATCAATCTAAAGAAGGAGATAAATATGAGTTTAACATAGAAAATCTTAATGGGACAAAACAAGAAGGAGAAAGTTTTGCAAAAGGATTTTTAAAATATAGGCAAAAAAAAGGTTAAAATTGTAGTTTTATTGGTTATAAATGTATGTATTGGTTT
>DAIMMR010000569.1:0-2220 GCA_036720575.1 Clostridium sp. | reverse complement strand
CGGTTAACAGGATAACATCCAGGAGAGTTAACCCAATTATCACCGCATCAGTAATTTTTTTACTTCCCGGCTTCCCATGAACCGGTTTAAATTTATATTTTTTATGTAAACCTTTATTTTGATTAATGCTCCCTGATTCATGCCAATTACAGGATTAATGATGAAATAATCGAAATACTCCCTATTGATTCATTTGTACAAGGATTATAGTGTGTTTTACTAGGATAAATAGGGTTTGTTTGGGGAATCATTTAATGAATTTTTAAGTTTAATAATTCAAAAAAAATAAGAAAAAATTAAAAGATTATATTATACATCTTACAAACACACAAAGAGGGATTTTTATGGGGGGAAATAGTGTTGATGAAACAAAACTCGAACTAATCTATAATGAAATATTAGATCAGTGGAGGGGGAGTTTTAGAACCTATCAAACAATAAGAGAAAGAATAGGTCAAATAATAGCATTTATAGGGATCATTTTAAATTTAGAGCTATTGGGTATATTACAAATATTCAGTTCTAAAATACCACTGTATTACATGGAAGTACTAATTTTATCAAGTTTATTCATTATTATTTCATTATTGATGGCAGCATTTGCTTATAGAACTGCACCTTTCCAAAATTTAACATCTACTGTATGCCTTGATGATAAATTCATTAGTAAATCAAGAATCGAATTGCTTAAAATAATCTGTGAAGAAAGGATAGATGATATAAAAATAAATAAGAAAATTATACATCAAAGAGCCACTTGGGCACATGTATCACTTTATAATCTCGTTATTGGCATCCTACTTGTTGCCCTATTCATTATATTGAACTTACCAAGTGATAACTCTTTAAAAGTCTGTTCAATACTACTAGTCATTGGCATTACGATAGTATTCTATGTTATTGAACATACAAATTTCTCAAAAATATTAAAACCAAAAAAATAGGAAACAATATTTCATTTTTTTAACATTCTGAAAGATTCAATAAGAAAGGTGGAAAAATGAGAAACAAATTCTCTGAATTTAGTTATAAACCAAATTTAGAAAAATTATGGCAAGAATGTGATTTTGTTTTTGATGCCAATGTATTGCTAGATTTGTATTATGATAGAAAGGTTTACACTAATTTTATCAACATTTTAGAAAACAAAATTCCTGATCGCATATGGATGCCTTACCAAGTTGGTTTAGAATACCATATTAATCGTGTCGATGGTGTGCAAAAAATTTCGAATGATTATTATAATTTCATAAATGGCATTCAAAGTCTGAAAGGTGTTAAAACAATATATAATAAATTAAATGAAACCCATTGTATTAATTTAGGCAAATATATGGATTTAGAAGAAATTTCAAAAAATTTAACATATATAGAGGAATGTTCCAAGGATTTAAATACAAAAATAGAGGGAAATCCTAACTTTTTGGCTGACGATGAAATTATGAATAAATTACATGAGACTTTTGGAGGAAAAACAGGAAAACAATATACAGATTCAGAACTAAATGAGATTTATAAAGAAGGTGAAATCCGTAATGAGAATAAGATTCCACCAAGTTTTAAAGATAAAGGATATGGGGATTTAGTTTTGTGGAAACAGATTATAGATCATGCTTTAAAAAAGGATTGTCCACTCATTTTAGTTACAAGTGATTCAAAGAGAGATTGGTGGCTGACATCTGATAAAAAACCCATGTGCCCTCATCCAACTCTGATTAAAGAATTTTTGGAAACTGTCGGAAAAGATTTTTATATGTATAATATAAGTGATTTCTTGCGCGAATCTAAAGAATATTTAGATGCAGATGTAGAAACGGAAACAATCAAAACTGCAGAAGAAATCGAACAAATCCGAGAGTTCGCAGGTACTCTTGCTAAAGCCATGAGTACAAGTGAAATAGCACAGAGAACCATGGCAGAGACTGTTTTAAAAGCCATGAGTACAAGTGAAATAGCACAGAGAACCATGGCAGAGACTGTTTTAAAAGCCATGAGTACAAGTGAAATAGCACAGAGAACCATGGCAGAGGCTATTTTAAAAGCCATGAATAATTCCATAAACGCATATACAGTACACGATTACCTAAAATTAGCGAATGAATCAATTGTAAAAGAAGATGAAAAACAGGACGATCCAGAAAAAGATGAAACATAACCAAATTTTTTTACTTCGTAATATGACGCTATAACGAAGTAAATAATTCATATTTAACCACTTGG
>DAIMMR010000054.1:0-15713 GCA_036720575.1 Clostridium sp. | reverse complement strand
GATAATTATAGTAAAAATCTTTAAGAAAGGAAAAGTATAATGAATTTTTACTATACGTTCATTATACAAGGTAAATTTATGCATATAACATCAAATAAAAAAGCAAATTTTAATATTCTAAAATTTTTTACTATTGAAAAATTTATTACAATTATTACAATTGCTGCAATACTATTTATTTGGTATATAGTAACAAAATTACACTTACTACCTCAATCAATTCTTCCATCTCCCTATGATGTTATATTGGGTTTTAAGGAAGTTATTTTGCAGGGCTATAAAGGAAATACAATCTATAGACATTTCGGTGACAGCATGGTGAGGCTGTTATCAGCATTTGCACTTGCAGTTTTAAGTGCAATTCCGGTAGGATTGTTAAGTGGATATAGTAGTAAAATCAAAGCTGTTTTTGAACCTATAGTAAATTTTTTCAGACCACTTCCACCACTAGCCTATTATGCACTTTTGATAATGTGGTTGGGCATAGGAAATTCATCAAAAATTATGCTGCTTTATTTAGCTGCATTTCCACCTATATACATATCATGTGTATCAGGAGTTAAAGGGATTAGAGAAGATTATATTAATGGAGCATATACTTTGGGAGCAAGCAGAATACAAACTTTTTTCCATGTAATACTTCCAACTTCTTTGCCATCTATATTTACGGGACTTAGAACATCACTTGGATTTGCATATACAACATTGGTCGCTGCAGAAATGGTTGCTGCAGTATCAGGTATAGGTTGGATGGTTCTTGATGCTAGTAAATTCTTGAGAAGTGATATAATTTTTGTTGGTATCATAATAATGGGAGTTACAGGAATATTACTTGACAGGATACTAAAAATAATTGAAATAAACTTTATACCATGGGAAGGTAAGGAGTAAGTAAATATTTAAAGAAATAGGAGGGTGATTTTATGAAAAATATTAGAAAATTAATTTTATCAGGTATTTTAATAGGTAGCTTAATAGGCAGCTTATCAGGTTGTGGAAATAGTTCCAGTAAAACATCTAACAATATAAAAGACGGGGGAAAACCAGATATAGTGACTATTGGATATCAGCAGATTCCCAATGACGAATTACTGGCTAAATCGAAAAAATGGTATGAAAAAGAACTAGGTGCAAAGGTAAAATTTGTTCAGTTCGATTCTGGAAAAGATGTAAATACTGCTATGTCATCAAAGAGTTTGGATATTGCACTTTTAGGATCAACCCCGGCGTCTATAGGAATATCACAGAATCTCCCATATGAAGTGTTTTGGATTCATGATGTAATAGGAAAAAATGAAGCACTTGCAGCTAAAAATAAAGCCAATATTAATTCAATCAAAGATTTGAAAGGGAAAAAGGTTGCAGTACCTTTTGGTTCCACTGCTCACTATAGCTTGTTGAATGCATTAAAGGCAGAAAATGTTTCTGTAAATGATGTAACTGTTCTTGATATGCAGCCTCAGGATATTTATGCCGCATGGCAGCGTGGAGAGATAGATGCGGCATATGTCTGGGAACCAACACTAGCAAAATTAATAGGTTTGGATGGTAAAGAAATAGTCAATAGTGGAACATTGGCTCAAAGAGGTATTGTTACTGGAGATATTGGGATAGTCAATAAGGAATTTGCTAAGCAACATCCAGATATAGTAAAAAAATATGTAAAACTTCAAATTAAATCATATGATTATTTTAAAAACAATATTGATGATTCGGCTCAGTCTGTAGCAAAAGAAATTAATACAAGTAAAAAAGATAGCCAAAATCAAATGAGTGAGTTAATATGGTTGTCAGGTAAAGAAGAAATATCTGATAAATATTTGGGTACAAGTTCGAAGAAAGGTAATTTTGCAAAAACTCTTAAAGATACTGCTGATTTTTTGGTCGAACAAAAACAAATAAAGTCTGCTCCAGAATTATCGGAATTTGAAAAAGCTATTAATCCTGAATTTATAGAAAATGCATTGAAAAAATAATATGTATATGGTAATTCGGAGGCAAAATTTTATGAAAACTAGTAAAAAAAATAAGTATATTATTTCTTTGAAAAATGTAGACTTAACTTATAAATCTAATAATACAAAAGTTGATGCTATAAATGATATAAACATTGATATAAAAGAGGGGGAATTCATATGTATATTAGGACCATCAGGATGTGGAAAAAGTACTTTGATGAAAATTATGGCTGGATTTATGAATCCTTCAAGAGGGAAGGCTTTAGTGGATGGAAATAAAATAAATGGTGCTGATCATGATAGAGGAGTAGTTTTTCAACAGCCTGCACTATATCCATGGCTTAGTGTAGAGGATAATGTAAAATTTGGCTTAAGAATGAGGAGAATTCCTAAAAAAGAGGCTGAACAAAGGATAAACTTTTTTCTTGATAGAATTGGTTTAGATGAATTTAGAAAACTTAAACCATATGAATTGTCTGGAGGTATGAAACAACGTGTCGCTATAGCTCGTGTACTTGTTAACGATCCAAAGGTTTTGCTGATGGATGAACCTTTTGGTGCATTGGATGCACTTACGAGAGAGCAGATGCAAAATTTATTAAGGCATATATGGAATGAAAATAAAAAAACCGTTTTGTTTATTACTCATGATATTGATGAAGCATTGTATCTTGGCACAAAAGTTATAGTTATGTCTAAAAGACCTGGAAGAATAATTAAAGAATTTAATATCAAATTTACTAATTATGAAAATACCAAAAACCTAAGTGATATAAAGTATAGTGAGGAATTTAAAAATTTACATAATGATATACTCGATTTGATTACAGGCAGGTAAATTAAAATTAATACTAGAAAGAAGTGTAATAGAAATGTCAGCAAAAAGAAATGAATTAACACTAAAAGAGGTTATAGATAAATACAATGATGTGTCACCTTTTGTAATTATAAAAGCAGATGTTCAGAGAAGAAGTGTAATTTATACAGATAGAGCAATAAAAGCTGCTGATAAGAATGTACATCAGCTCCAGTCTAGAGGAATATTTTTTTCAATAGGTGAAAAAGAAGACTATTTTCCAGTATCTTTGTTACTCAGGGATGGTACTTCCATTATGACAGGCCCCCTTCCAACAGCTAAAAATCCATATGTTGTAGATTACATTGATGGCAAATTTTATATTACAGACAATGGAGAAATAGTAGAAGAAGTTGAATATTGGACAAAACCTGATTATTATGAAAAATTTACAAGTAGAGGAACTCCAATGTGGCATATTGCAACTTCAAGGCCTCAACGTATAGATATAGATCCGTATAGCTATTGTCATTTTTGGGATAATGGTAAAGGATGCAAGTATTGTAATATAGGATCAAACTTTAACAGGAACAAAATACAAAATAACAAACCAGCAAGATTAGATCCTCAGGATGTATATGAAACTGTAAAGGAGGCTTTGAAGGAACCGGGAAGACTGGAAAGTGTTTTTTTAACAGCAGGTTCAATACTGAGCGGAGATGAAATTTTTGATGATGAAGTTAACTTATATATAGATATACTTCAAGCTATAGGAGAAAATTTTAAGACTAAAAGATTTCCAAGCCAGATGATATCATCTGCATTTAATGAAAAACAGCTTCAAAAAATATATGAAAATACAGGTATTATGTCCTTTACTTCAGATATTGAAGTACTTGATGAAGAAAAATTTAAATGGATTTGCCCAGGTAAGGATAAATTGATAGGATATAAGGAATGGAAAAGAAGAATAATTGCAGCAGTAGATATATTCGGGAGAGGAAATGTGAATTCTGGAATTGTTGGAGGAGTTGAACTTGCTAAACCTTATGGATTTAAAGATGAAGATGAAGCCCTTAAATCAATATTAGAAGAAGCTGAAAAGTTTGCTGAAAAAGGAGTAAGTATAGTTCAATGTGTATGGACTCCATATCCTGGATCTGTATTTCAAAATCAGGAAAACCCTTCTCTTGAGTATTATGTGAAATTATCCAAATCTCTTGATGATATTAGAAGAAAATATGGTTTGAATATAGATATGGATAATTACAGAAGATGTGGTAATCATCCAGATACTGATTTATCTAGAGTTATATAAGGGGGAATTAGAGTTGTCTATAAAATTAGAAAATAAAATTATAAAATTGATAAATGATGAAGATACAGTAAAGGTTTTATCTACTGTGGACAAAGATAATATACCACATTCTACATTTAAAAATTTTTTAAATGTAGATAATGATGGTAATATATTATATATGGAATTAATTGAATCATCTATGACAAATAGTAATATGGTAAATAGCATATGGTTTAAGAAAAAAGTATCAATAACTGTAAAATCAAAAGATAATGAGAGTTATCAAATAAAAGGTATTCCAGTAAAAGCTTATATAAGTGGACATATATTTAGAAAATATTACGAAATTATTAGAGAAAGAATTGAAGACGGGGATTTGTCTACTGTATGGATAATAGAACCTGAAGAAGTTAGAAATGAGACATATTCTTATAGAAAAAAATTAGAAGAAAAAAAACATCCACTTTTAATTCATCTGGATCGTTTAGCCAAGTAAGTTTATTGCATTTTGAAATATATTTTAATACTAGTTTTTATATAAATTTATTATAAAAAGTTTTATACAGGTATTGTATTATAATATGGATAATGTTTTACTAATATAAATAATTTAATAGTTGTTACTCTTATCAAGAGTGGTGGAGGGACTGGCCATTTGAAACCCGACAACCTGCATTTATTTTATATGTATCGGTGTCAATTCCTACAGAGTAAATATTATATTCTGGAAGATAAGAAATGTAGTTGTTTTATAAAGTATGTGTTAATAAAAGCTATTTTTCTTATATAGAGAAATAGCTTTTCTATTTATAATACTATATAGTAAGCTTTTTGATTAAAATAATAAAATGGAGGAATTTAATATGAATGATATACAAAGTAGATTTTTAGATATAATGAATTATAATTTTCCCAAACAACAAAATGACGAAGCTTTTGCAATTTGCCCAAAAACATTTTATTTATGACTAAGTGATTTTGAGATTAAATCTATGGCACAACTATATGCAATGGCCTATGAAAAAGCAAAATTTAAAGTTCAAAATAAGTTTTAGTAGTTTTTATAATAATAAAATGGTATAATAAGTTTAATTACTAAAATGTTATATATAATTGATTGACTAGAAAAACTAGAGGTCAAATTTTACTTATAAGAAATTTGCTAATTTCTATAAGGTAAAGTTTGACCTTTTTATTTTTTCTATTCTGCTGATAGTATATGTTTAAGAAAAATATTAAAAAACTAAAGAGCATAGAAAGGTGATTAATATGAGTGTAGAAAGTGTAATAAAATATTTTTCTGATAGAAATATAGAAAATCCTGTTTTTAAATTGAATACTAGTGGTGCTACAGTAGAGCAAGCAGCGGAAACTATACATACTCAGCCAAAGTATATAGCTAAAACACTAGCTTTTAAATTAAAAAACGAGGATATACTGATAGTTGTAAGAGGAGATTTTAAAGTTAGTAATAGAAAATTTAAAGATTTTTTTGGAGTTAAAGCCAGGATGGTTGATAGTGATAAAGTCTTAAATGAAATAGGACATCCAATAGGTGGGTTATGTCCTTTTGGCTTGCAAAATGAAGTAAAAGTATATATAGATGTTTCTATAAAAGATTTTGAATATGTGTATCCTGCTGCAGGCTCAAAAGACTATGCACTTAAAATTTCCCCTAAACAAATACAGGAATTAGTTAATGCAAAATGGATAGATGTCTGTAAAAATTCACAATAAAAGGTATGTTCACTATGATGGATAGTTATAAATTATTTAAAAGTTTAAATAATGATAGAAAGAAAATATTTAATTTAATACAGAAGAATGGTGCTATGACTAAAAATGAAATCCTTAATAGGACAGGCATGAAATTAACTACATTAAATCGTATTATGAATCCAATTGAAAAAGATGGGATTATAGTTCAGAAGTGTATAGGAGAGTCTACAGGTGGTAGAAGACCAATATTATATGACGTAAATGTTTGTGGGTTTTATATTATAGGAATAGATATTTCTAAAATGTATGTACAAGTTTCTATAGTTAATTTGAGAATGGAAATTTTTTATAAAAAAATCTCCAGTATTGATATTTCAAATTCTGTTGATTATCTAATAGATAGAATACAAAATATTATAAATAATGCTTATGTAGAATTAAGACTTGATATGCTTAAACTTATTGGAATAGGTGTTGCAATTGAAACAGGTTTGTGGAGTAATGTTTCTGTAAAAAAAATGCTTGAGAAGCGTTTAAATTGCAATATAATAATTGAAAATGGTGCAAATTCAGCAGCTATTGCAGAACATCTTTATGGTTCGGGAAGGCAATTTAATAATTTAGCCTATTTTGATTGTGGTCCAAGAATAAGAGAGGGTACAATTTTGCATGGACAAATTGTAAGAAGTGTAAATGACAGTGAATATGTTTTTGAAAATATGCTTTCCTTAAAAAAGGAAAGTATGAATTTAAAGAGAATATTTATTGATATCCAAAAAAATGAAACTTTATCTAAAAGTATCATACTGAACTTTGCAAATGTTTTTGCCAAAAGTATAAAGCTGTATGCTGATTTATTGGATTTGAAATGTGTTATATTAAATGGTCCTTTGGCTAATTTGGATTTGTTTTACAAAATTTGTGTGGATTATATTAATAGAGAAATTGTTCTGAAAAGAGGAGGATATTTTAAAGAAAATGCAATTTCCATAGGAACTGCAGCATTGGTAATTGAAAGTTGTATTAAAAATTAGATGTAATTTTCATAAGAATAGAAATAATTTTAAAATTATGTATTGACAAAATATTTTAAAAGTTATAATATAAATACAAGCTAAATATAAAGTAGTTAAATATAATTCTTATCGAGAGAGGCAGAGGGACTGGCCCTATGAAGCCCGGCAACCTAAATGTATATATACATTTAATGGTGCTAATTCCAGCAGGAATAACCTGAAAGATGAGAGACGAGAGGATATAACTTCCTATGGTTTCTCCATAGGAAGCTTTTTATTGTTAATTTAATATTTTATTTGATTGACTAGAAAACTAGAGGTCAAGTTTCATTTATATAAATTTTTAATGAATGAAATTTGATCTTTTTATTATTCCATAAAATATAAATTAAGAAAGGGGAGTATGTAAATGATAAAATTATCTATAATTATATAAAAATCAACTTAAAAATTATGCGCTTTTTACTAAAATAGAAAAAAGTACTATTTTTTAAACAGTAATGTCAGAATATATTTAAATAAACGAATATACTATATATTAAAAATATTAGAATAAATAATTTTATTGTGAAAGGAAAATTACTATGAGTAAGAAGACAAAACATATAGCTATTTATGGAAAAGGAGGTATAGGAAAGTCTACAACTACATCTAATATAAGTGCTGCTCTTGCTGAATCAGGATATAAAGTAATACAGATTGGATGTGATCCTAAGAGTGATTCTACCAATACATTAAGAGGAGGAAATTATCTACCAACAGTTTTGGACAGTTTAAGAGAAAGCAATAATGTTAAATTGAAAGATATTTCTGAAGAAGGGTTTGGAGGAGTTTTATGTATTGAAGCAGGTGGACCTGTTCCAGGGGTTGGTTGTGCAGGTAGAGGAATTAATGCAGCAGTTTCTGTTCTTCAAGAACTAGACTTGTTTGAAAAATATAAAGCAGATTATGTATTGTATGATGTTTTAGGAGATGTTGTATGTGGAGGTTTTGCAGTTCCTATAAGAGATGGTATTACAGATAGAGCATATGTTGTAACTTCATCAGATTTTATGGCAATCTATGCTGCTAATAATCTCTTTAAAGCTATAAACAAATATGCTCCAACTGGAGGTGCAAAACTTGGAGGAATAATCGGAAATGGTTTGAGTGCAAATTATTCTAAATCAATAGTTGATGATTTTGCTAAAAAGACAGGTACTAAAGTAGCAGGATATGTTCCAAGATCACTAATAGTATCTCAAAGTGAATTATATGGAAAAACTGTAATTGAAGCTAATCCAAAATCTGAACATGCCAATATATATAGAAATCTAGCAAAATTTATAGCAGAAGATGAAGATTTAAGTGTACCTAATCCATTGAGTGTGAATGAGCTTAGAGACTGGGCCAGAGAATGGGGTGATAAAATATATAAATTTGATTCTAGAATTGTAGAAGGTCCAGCATCTATTTAGAAAAGTTTTTATATTTAACAGAATCTATTTTAAACGTAAAGGAGGTGGATAAAAATGAGTAGGGAATAGTATTTGTATTTGCAACAAACGAAACACCATAATATATTCCTCTTCCATAAGCCATGATAAAATTGAAAGAGACATAACAGACAAAGTTATAAGAGTAACAGTACTTGACAAATTGATAGATTTTAATACGAAGTATCTTGTCAATTTAACGGAAAAATTTGTAAAAGGAGGACTTTAAGCTGATTCAGGACTTACAGGAAGAAAGATAATAGTTGATACCTATGGAGGATATGGAAGTGGAGCATTTTCAGGGAAAGATCCAACCAAGGTTGACAGATCAGGGGCTTATGCAGCAAGATGGGTGGCAAAGAATCTTGTGGCAGCAGGTATATGAAAAAAGTTTAATCAATAAATGAGGAGAATTAGAATGAGTTATTTAACTGAATTACAATGTGCTAAATGTGGAAAAATATATTCAGCAGATCTTCCAATTAATTTGTGTGAATGTGGAGGACCGTTGTTGGCTAGATATGATTTAAAAACTATAAGGAAGAAAATCAATAAACAAACATTTAAAAGCCGTAAAAAAGGTTTATGGAGATTTAAAGAACTGTTACCTATTTCAGAAGAATCTAATATTGTTACACTTGGTGAAGGTGACACCCCTATATTAAAAGCAAATAAAATAGGCAAAAAATTAGGAATTGAAAATCTATATATAAAAGATGAAGGGTTAAATCCAACAGGAACGTTTAAAGCAAGAGGTGCTTCAGTAGGGGTATCTAAAGCAAAGGAACTTGCAATTAAAACAATAGCTATGCCAACAGCAGGTAATGCTGGAGGAGCATGGTCGGCTTATTGTGCTAAAGCGGGTATTGAATTAGTAGTAGCAATGCCCAAAGATGCTCCAGAATTAGCCAAAAAAGAAAGTTTTATTTATGGATCCAAAACATATTTAGTTGATGGATTAATATCCGATGCTGGAAAAATAATTGCTAATGGTGTGAAAAAGTATAATTGGTTTGATGCAGCTACATTGAAAGAGCCATATAGAATTGAAGGTAAAAAAACTATGGGGATTGAGATTGCAGAATACTTTAACTGGGAGATTCCTGATGCTATACTTTATCCTACAGGTGGTGGTGTGGGGATAATTGGTATTTTTAAAGCGTTAAAAGAATTAAGAAAATTAGGTTGGATTGGAGAAAAATTACCTAAATTGATTTCTGTACAATCAGAAGGCTGCAATCCTATAGTGGAGGCATTTGAAAATGGAACTGAATATTCAAAATTTTATAAAAATGCAAGTACTATAGCTGGGGGGATACGAGTACCTAAAGCACTGGGAGACTTTTTAGTACTAAGAGCTATACGAGAAACCAATGGTACAGCTATACAGGTAAAAGATTCAGAAATACTGGAATCGTTAGATTTGATAGCTAAAACTGAAGGATTGTTTATTTGTCCTGAAGGAGCTACGCTTGTCGCTGCTTTGTCCAAATTAATTGATAATGGTTTTATAAAACAAAATGAAAAAGTAGTTTTGTTAAATACAGGTACAGGAATAAAATATCCTTCATTAATTGATTTTGATTTGCCAATATTAAAAATAAATGAAAGCATATAAGTAAAATTTTAGGAGGACAAGTATTATGAAAAAAATAAGTAGCATTATATCATTATTTGCATTAATTATTTTTCTCATAACTGGTTGTGGAAATACGAATAAAAGTGGAACATTAAATAATCAAAAACAAGCAAAGCCAAAGGAAATAAATATTGGATATCAACCTGGACTAAATCATGCTTTATTAATTGTAGCTAAACAAAAAGGATGGTTTAAGGATGAATTTCAAAAAGATGGAATTACCGTAAAGTTTCAGAGCTTTGTATCAGGACCTCCGATGATTGAGGCGTTTGCTGGTAATAGACTAGATATTGGACAAGTTGGCGACCAACCAGCTATTCAAGCAAGAGCCAATAATATTGATATTAAGGCAATAGCATTATATGGATCAGGCTATTTAAGTGGATTGCTTGTGCCAAATGGATCTAGTATAAAATCCGTAAAAGATTTAAAAGGTAAAAAAGTAGGTGTTACTATTGGTTCCACGGGACATATACTTTTGATAAAACTATTGGAATCAGCTGGATTAACTACTAAGAATATAAATGTCATTAATTTGCAACCACCAGATATTAAAACTTCATTGGCTTCTAAAAATGTAGATGCAGCAGTTACTTGGGAACCTTTTGTTTCAAATACTGAGATAGATGGGACTGCACATCAGATAGCAGACGGTAAAAATTTGAGACTTGATACCAATTTAATAATTGCGAGAAATTCTTTTGCTCAAAGATATCCTGATATAGTGAAACGTATATTAAAAGTTTATGAAAAATCACAAAAATGGGTTCAAAGTAATCCTGATGAGGCTAAAAATATAGTAGCACAAGATATTAAAATGCAAAAAAATGTATTGGACAAAGCATTTCCAAAAGAAAATTTTGATATAAAATTCACAGATACTGTTACTAAGTCTCTTATAGATACAGAGACTATTTTAAGGAAAAATAAGACCATAAGGAAAGATGTAGATATTAATGATCTTATAGATAAGAGCTATTTAAATGGTATAGGTATAAATTAAGAATTGACTTTATGTAAGTTAGGAGATGATTGTAATAAATGATTTGAAAATTATTTCTAAGATACCCACTGCAGAAGAATTCATTTATATAAGAAAAGAAACTGGTTGGGATACATATGATGTCAAAGCAGCTGAAATAAGTTTAAAGAATTCACTTTTTAGTATTTGTGCATATTATAATGAAAAATTGATTGGCTATGGAAGAATAGTTGGTGATGGAGGAATGTACTTTTATATTCAGAATTTGATTGTACTTCCTGAATTCCAAAGAAAAGGTATAGGTAAGCTTATAATGACTGAACTGATGAATTATATAGATAACAATTGCTCAAAAGGATCTTTTATAGGATTAATGGCCAGTAGAGGCAAGGAAAATTTTTATAAAAAATTTAATTTTATAATAAGACCTAAAGGAAAATATGGATCAGGTATGTTTATGCTAAAGCATTAAATTTAGAATATATTAAAAATGTGAATTAAAAAGGAGATTTTATAAATGAGTACTATAAATGATATAAAAAAAAGGCTTCATAATGAAGTAAAAATAAAAAATGAGGCTACAGTTGAGGGAATTGCTGTTGATCCTAAAATATTTGCTTATCTTGATTTAGAAAAAAAATATCAAAAGCAGGTTCATAATCTGTTTGAATATGATCATCATCCACATGTAGGAATTGAGTTCCCTACAGGATTTAATACGCCAGGTGGATTAAAGATACCTTTCAGGTGGGATAATGCATCAAAATATGAGATTAAATATGAAAATGATAAATATTATCTTACCAAAAATGATAATGAAATATTTCCTATAGAATTTTTGAATCATCCTAAATATTATGATTACAAGACTTCAGATGGCATGTATATGTCAAATGTAGCAACTTATAATAGAGAAGGTGCTCTTTTTGTAGCATATAGTAATGAGTGTGCTTTAAAGGATAAAGGATTGGATTGCTTGTTTTGTAATATAAATGCTACAAAAGACACTTATGCGGAAGCTGAAGGAATAGAATGGAAATATCCTAAGCAGATTGCTGAAACAGCAGTAGCAGCTTATAAAAATGGTGCAAAACATATTACTATAAGTGGAGGGTTTGTACCAGAAAGAAGAGAAGTAGATTATTATATTGATGTAGCAGAAACAATTAAAGAATATACTGGCCTTGAAGATTTTAATGGTACGGGTGTCATAGGAGCTCCAATTGATCTTGAAGTAATTGATAAATATAAAGAAGCTGGGTATAGAACTATTGGTATGAATATAGAAATCTGGGATAAAAATATTTATAAGGCTATTTGCCCAGGTAAAGTAGAGCAGTGTGGCGGATGGGAGCATTGGGTAAAAGCATTGGAATATGCAGCTAAAGTATTTGGATATGGTAGAGTAAGGTCAAATATAGTTGGTGGAATTGAACCTAAAAAATCTACTCTAGAAGGAGTTGAATACCTTGCATCTAAAGGAGTAATATGCGGTGTGGCAGCATGGTGTCCAAATCCAGGTTCACAGCTTGAAGGCCACCGTACTCCTGAGCCTGAATGGCACTTGGATATGGCATATAAAGTATATAATATATTCAGAAAAGCTGGATTTACTTATGACCAATTATATGATTGTACTGCAGCACCTACAACAATATGCCATGATTTGTATAAAATTGAAGATGAACTATTGCCGGTATTTAAAAAACACGAAGTGTAGAATAAATTAAAAGATATTTCTTATGATCAGATATATTTAAGTTTATAAAATATACTAGAAAGAAGGCTGTAATAATGAAAAAAAATTTATGGAACAAGATTTTGATTGGAATTTTAACAATTTCTTTAACTACAGTTATTGCGTGCTCAAATAAACAAAGCAATGATAATAAATCAACTAAAAGTGGTAAGCAAAATATAGTTATAAAATATGGATATCAACCAGGACATACTCAAATTATAGTAGCACAAGATAAAGGATGGCTTAAAGATGAATTTGAAAAAGATGGTATAACATTTCAACTTCAAAAATTTTCTTCAGGTCCACCAATGATTGAAGCAATGACTGGACAAAAGTTAGATTTTGGGCAAGTTGGTGATCAACCAGCCATTCAGGCAAGAGCAAATAATGTTGATATTAAAGCTATAGCAGCATATGGAACAAGTGAAAAAGCAGATGCATTAGTTGCAACAAAGAAATCTGGAATAAATAAAATTTCTGATATAAAAGGTAAAAAAGTGGGAGTCCCTATTGGTTCTGTAGCACAGCAGCTTCTATATATATATTTAAAATCAGTTGGTTTAAAACCTAGCGATATTCAACAGGTAAATCTTCAACCTGCAGATATAAGGTCAAGCTTATTATCTAACAATATTGATGCAGCAGTTATTTGGGAACCTGTTGTTACACAAACTGTAAGTACTGGTACAGTAAAACAGGTAGCCGATGGTACAGGATACAAAAAAGAAGTTGATGTAATTATTGCTCAAAATTCATTCTTGAAACAACATCCTGATATAGTAGTGAGGCTATTAAAAGTTTTAAACAAGACAGCGAAATGGATAGATGCTAATCCAGAGGAAACTATAAAAATAATTTCTAAAGATACTGGAGTAAAACAAGATGTTTTAAAGCCAGGATTTGATAAAACTTCACATAATCTTAATATTACTGATGAAGGGATACAATCAGTGAAAGCTACAGCTAGGTTTTTGCGAGAAAACAAAGTTATAAGAAAAGATGTAAATATTGATGATTTAATAGATTTAAATTATGCAAAAAAAGCCGGTATACAATAAAATCAATTTTAAAAATGAATTTTCAAAACAAGTCGATGTTAAAAATTTACTATATTAGCTCAATATACATACCGTAAGTATCTCTCTGATTCTCTAATGCCTTGGAAGAGGACACAGTTGTAATAGTCCTTCTTCCTTTATATAAAAAATTCTTCTATTGAATATTATTTATTCTTAAATTATCTTAATATAAAATACGGATAAATAAATTAGTGAAATAATTATAATATAAATTTAGTAATAAAAGGAGGGTTATTATGTTAATGACAAAAAAATTAAAATCTAAAAACATAAAAAAAAGTAGAAATAGAATAAATATAATTTCAAATTATATTTTAATGTTTTTAACTCCAGTATTTATTATAGTAATATGGCAAATTTATAGCAGCAAAGGATTGATTAATGTATCTGTATTGCCATCGCCTAGTATTATTTTTAGTACCATATTAGATTTGATTAAAAGTGGTGATTTATTTAGAGATTTAGGAATAAGTTTATTAAGGGTAATAAAAGGATATGCATTTGGTTGCATACTTGGTATAACATTGGGAACATTGTTAGGCTTAAGTAAAAAATTGGATAAGGCATTAGTTATTTTAATAGGGGTCTTAAGACCTATACCAGTAATTGCATGGGTACCTGTACTGATACTATGGTTGGGAATAGGAGAAACATCTAAAGTTATAGTTATATGCATAGGTACATTCTGGCCTGTACTACTTAATACAATTCATGGAATTAAAAGTGTTAATAAAAAGTACTTGGAAGTTGGAAACATACTTGAGAAAAGAAGATTAATAATTTTGACAAAAATTATATTTCCCTCGGCACTTCCGGAAATATTTACAGGATTGAGAATAGGAATAGGAAGTGCATGGATGAGTGTAGTTGGAGCTGAACTTATAGCGGCATCTTCTGGTATAGGTTACTTAATTTCTTATGCCAGAGAGTTGTCTCAGCCGGATGTAATGCTTGTTGGAGTATTTTCAATAGGTATTATAGGACTTTTAATTGATACTTTGATAAAAATAGTTGAAAGAAGAGTTTTAAAATGGAATGTTAATTCACAGGATTAATCAGAATCCTTATTTTAGTTTACAAATAAAAAATTGGAAGTAAATGTTTTATTAACCTTATTATACAAGGAGGTATCTCATGAGTTCAAAGAAAACTTATAGTAGCACTTTAAAAATTGAAAACTTATATAAAAAATTTATAATAGATTCAGGGAATGTAGCTGTTCTTAATGATATAAACCTAGAAGTCAATAAAAATGAGTTTATATGTATTATTGGAGCAAGTGGATGCGGTAAGAGTACTTTGTTGAGAATAATTGGGGGATTGGAAAAGGAATATGATGGCAAGGTATATTCTAAAGATAAACTAATAAATGGGCCAGGAGTTGATAGAGGAATAATTTTTCAAGAATCAAGACTTTTTCCATGGCTTAATATTGAGAAAAATGTTGAATTTGGACTTCAAGAAAAATTAAATACTAATATTAAAAAGGATATTGTTAAAAAACATTTAGAATTGGTTGGATTAGGGAAATTTGCAAAAGCATATCCTCATCAACTATCAGGTGGAATGCAACAGCGTGCGAGTATAGCGAGAGCTTTAGTTAATAATCCTAATATACTATTGTTAGATGAGCCTTTCAGTGCTCTTGATGCATTTACAAGGATGAGCATGCAGCAAGAAATATTGAAAATATGGGAAAAAGAAAAAACTACAGTTATATTAGTTACTCATGATATTGATGAAGCTGTGTTTTTAGCTGATCGTGTGGTTATTTTATCAAGCCGACCTGGTACAATAAAGAAAATTGTAAAAATAGATGTTCCAAGGCCAAGAAAACGTAGTGATTATGATTATATAAAAATTAGAAATGAAATATATAATGAATTTTTTGGAGAATTTAAAGAAAATATAGAATATTATATTTAAGAAAATGTATTAAAAAATAGTATTGTATAAAATATAAATTGATGACAGGAGGAATTTGCGTGGGATTATTGGATAAGAGAAA
>DAIMMR010000568.1:0-2227 GCA_036720575.1 Clostridium sp. | reverse complement strand
TATTTTTGTATGCAGTAATATTTACTGCTTTTGCCTACTAAAATTATACTCTAAGGCTCTATTTAAATCAAGCATTTTAAGTCCCAAAAAACACCGAAAGCCCTTGAAATCAAGGACTTTCTATTGTATCAATATTATAGTTTACATATGAGATAGTTAGGCTAAACATATATTTTAATACAATTTTATTCAGTCAAACAAATTGGAATTTGCAGGTGCTTTAAATAGACTTTAATAGTGCTTCACTTCTTTCTAAAATTACTTTTTCGCTATTTTGAATAAATAATTTATAATTACTTGGTAAATAGTTGAATTTTGCAATTCCTATACATTCTGGGAATTCCTCTGAAATATATTTTTTTAATATTTGAGATGGATTTTTTTCATCTAATTTAGATGTTGCTAGTGAAAGCACTTCATAATTCTTTTTTTCGTCCACAAATGAATTTAATACAAAATAATTAATATAATTTTTAAAAGATTTGTTCACATCTTCTTTATCTTCAAAAAGAGAAAACCAATCTTGATATCGCTTAAATGCATTAAATAATGCTTCATTATATTGTGGTTGTCCTTCTCCATTTGTATCAAAATAATTTTTTAATTCTGCTAGTGTCACATCTATTCTATCATAAATTGGTAATCCACCTCTGATTTGATTTATTGTTAATTTCTCTTTTATCTCTGATATTTTTCGCTGGTGTGCAGGCCAGAAGATATGTCCCCCTACAGTTCTGCAACTAAGTAAAAACTTCCCAATTTGTTCTGATTTGCTTTCTTTATCATTTTCAAGTTGTTTTAATGCAGTCTTACGTGACGGACCAATATAATCAATACTTAATTGATGTTCATATTCGTCGTCATATTGTAAATACCATTGTTTCACATTATTTTTCTCTACATTCGGTTCTACTTTCAAATCTTTTTGAGAATCATTTTGACGAAATGATTTAGAAAATAATTTACTCATATCAATATATAGTTTTTTACTAACCGCGTCAGGATCCTTATAACACTCCCCGCATATAGTTGTCTTTACTGAACATACTTTTTTATCATTACATATCTTATAATCTTCTGGTTTTTTAAATCTTTCATCTTCAAAACCCATTGCATCATTTAAGTAGCAATAATCATTTCTCATTTTACAATTCACCATCACTTTACATTATTGTTAACCACAAATTTCCTATTTATCGTTAACTCATAGTTTTTTATAAATATGATACTTATTTAATCCATCATAGCTACTACTTAATTATACTATTAAATTCAAAGTAAAAATATTTATTCTTTTTCGTAAATGTACATTTTGGATTACATTTCACAATACTTGGCAAGAATTAAACACATCATATTAATAACTTTTGTAAAGGAAGGTTCCATCATACATGGATAATAAAAGGAAAGTTACGAGAATTAATAATCTATCTATAAAATGGAAATTCAATGTGGCAGTATATTGTAGAGTTAGCACGCCCCATGCAGAACAAATTGAAAGCCTCTCTAATCAGATAGAGTATTATAGGCATATGGTTAGTACCCATATCGATTGGGTGCTTGTTGACATTTATGCAGATATTCAATCCGGGAAAAACTCTTCTGGAAGACCGGAATTTCAGAGAATGTTAGAGGACTGTAGAAATAAAAAAATCGACCTGATCATCACAAAATCAGTAAGTCGTTTTGGACGCAACACTGTAGATACTCTTGATACAATCAATAAATTACCAACATTGAATGTAGACCTTTTCTTTGAAGTTGAAAACATACATATTTCTGAAACAAGTAAAACATTTTTAATGTCAATCCTTGGAGCATTAGCACAGGCTGAAAGCGAAGCTCGAAGCCAAAATATCAAATGGGGAATCAGACGTGGTTTTGAATCCGGAACCTCTAAATTCTATAATCGTAAGTGCTATGGCTATTACCATGATCTTGAAGGTAATATACTTATAAATGAACAGGAATCAGTAGTTGTAAATAAAATATTTAATTTATATTTGAGTGGTTTCAGTACCCTTGCTATCATTCGTGAACTCAATAAGGAAGGAATAAAATCGCCAACCGGTAAAGAAAGTTGGCCCAAGAGAACAATTGATACCATCCTAAGTAACGAAAAATATATGGGCAACGTGATTGTCGGTAAAACTTATACTACAAATTTTCTAGAAAATGAGCGACATATCAACAATGGTGAACAAGATAAATACCAATCTCTTTATGC
>DAIMMR010000567.1:0-2229 GCA_036720575.1 Clostridium sp. | reverse complement strand
GGAATAAAGTATTAAAAGGTGTGTTTTATGATAAATTGAGATTTTTATCGGGAGGGTAAAATGAAATACATATATAAAGTTTCTATAAAACAATACTATGATTATTATAGTAGCAAAAGCTTATTTAAAAAAAGAGAAAAACTTAGTTCTGATGTTACGTATCGAAATGAAAGATTGGTTTTAGCTGAAAGTGAAGAAGAAGCTATAAAATTATATGACGAACGCTATTATTGGAAAGATGCAAAATTAAATCCTTACAAAACTCTTTGGGAATCCGATGACAATTTTGAACTTACAAAAAACGAACTTGTTGCCAAAAAAGTTATGAGGTCGTTTGAATATTTAAAAGAAAATATGAGAGCTGATGATTTTTTAGAGTATTGTAAACAAGAGTTATACCCAATTGAAGTTATAATGAAAGGTTAATGAAATTCAGATTTTAAAAGGTGAAAACATGGAAGAAATTAAAAAGTTTATTAAAGGGGTTACTAATTATGGCACGGGAGATGAAATAATAGGTTGTTTCACTGAAGGTTATTGTTTCTGGTTTGCATACATATTAAAAGCTAGATTTCCACATGGAGAAATATATTATTTCCCAATTTATAATCATTTTGTATATAAAGCTTTTAATAGAATATTTGACATAACAGGAGATTGTACGGCAAGTTATGATACTTCACAAATGATTCCTTGGGTGGAATATCAAACGAAAGAATTAGGATCAAGTCACTTAGATAGGTTAATAGATGATTGTATATTAAAGAAATAAGAGGTGAAAATATGGAGTTAAATAAGCATGGTGTAAATGCTTGCATTAAAGCACATTTACTACCAGACGAACAAATGAGAAAAATAGGGTTTACAGATTACAGAAAAGGATATTGGTATTTTAATCAAGATTTTTACAATGAAGAGCGTGAAATACATATATTAAAATATTTAGGATATGTATTAAATTAAAAAGGAGAAATTAAATGAATTATGAATTTGAAAAGAAAAAATTAAAAGCATACTTAGGGAAAGACATATATCAAGCTTTAAAAGAAAATCAATGTATCATAGCTGGTGGAATGATTACAAGTTTGTTTTGTAATCGAGAGATAAATGACGTAGATGTTTATTTTAGGGATAATGAATCTTTGGAAATTTTCCTTACTGAAAATATAAAGAATAACAAATGGATATTGAGTAAAACAGACAAAGCATTGTTGGTTAATTGGAATAAATTAAAAGTTCAATTTATATATTTTGATACTTTTGATAATGTGCAAGATTTATTTAATACATTCGACTTTACTGTCTGTATGGGGTCGTTCGACTTTAAGACTGAAGAATTTATATTACATGATGATTTTCTAAAACATAATACTCAAAAGATATTAAAATTTAATTCTAACACTGCTTATCCAATGGTTTCGGCATTTAGAATTGATAAGTACAAAACCAAAGGCTATACAATAAGCAAAGATGAGTTTATGAGAGTTATGCTAACAATTTCATTATCAAATATTAATACATACGAACAATTCAAGGAACAAGTAGGTGGAATGTACGGAATTAATTATGATAAATACCTAAAACCAGAAAAAGACGAAGAATTTGATTTAATCAAGACTATCGAGAAGATGTCAACTTTATGTTTAAATGATGAATATTTTAATGGTGATGCTATGCCTGATTTTATAATTGAAGATTTTGACATTTTGATAGCTGAAATTACGAATTCTAAAATTAAATATTTTGAATACAAGAATAAACTTTACAAATGTGGTTCGAGTGGTCTTTCACGCATTTCTAAAGATGAAATAGAGAAGAATTCAGCTATATATGAAAAGGTAAATTTATTTGGCGATATTATAAAAGATAACAAACTTTATAAATTTGTTATGAAAAAAGACAATGGATATTATAGTTTTTATAATCCTAAATTTGAATATAGAATAAACGAAGATGTTGTTGCTGAAAACTATATGGGGTTATATTGTGGCTTATATCAAGATAGATTTAGTTTTTCATATGCTTATGATGATAAATCAGTATTAATAGAGTTAGAGGTTAAAGAAGAAGATTTAATCGATATTGACACTTTTGTTTTATCATTTAAATTTAAAAAAGTTAAATTTATTAAAGAAATAGAGGAAAATTAAATTAAAATATGTAATCGGTTAAAATTTACATTTTATCGTACAAAACAAGAAAATAAGTGTTGAAATTTCAATGAAAAAA
>DAIMMR010000566.1:0-2238 GCA_036720575.1 Clostridium sp. | reverse complement strand
GTTGATAAGGTATCACATTTTCTTATTTATGCTAATATGCAGAAACCATCACCAAGAGAAAATTATCTCTTAGATATTTTAAAATATAGTACTGAGTTTTCTACAGATAAAACTACTGCTATCATGAGAGAACTTGGAGTAAATGATGATAGCTTAAAAGGTGTTTTTAAGAGGTATCTAAAATTCTTTAATAATAAAGAAAGATATGCAAGTTTTATGAAATATGAAATAGAAAATTATACAGAAGAAAAAATTGATATAGCAGTGCTTTCTGTATTGTGTAAATTAGATGTTTGTGACATTGAATCAGTGATAAAAGCATTGTTTGCAGAAGAATTAAAAGATAACAATAAATACTTAGAGGCTATAGAAAAGTTTGGTGATGTAAAAGCATTTTGGAGATTAGTTGAGAAATATTATGGATTTAATTTAGAGGACAAAAGCTTAGAAAAATTAATATTATTTTTTATGGTTACAAATTTGAGTTATACACTAGGTGAAGCTATACCAAGAACTTGGGAAAAATATGTATCTTCTAAAAAGTCAGACTGTATAGTATTCATGAGCCACTTTATGAGTCATTCTGTAGACTCAAAAATATATGATGCACTTTCAAATAAATTCGAAGATAAATTAAATATACAGCTGTATATAAAAGAATGGGATATTGATAACTACATAAAATGTGATGTATTTAAGGCTTTTGATAAGGCAATTATAAGTAAACTAGTAGAACAACTGTTAGATGATATTGGTGAATATGATAAATATACTCAAATAATATCAGCGAGAAGAACAACGCACTTTTTCAATGATTTTGCACAGGAATATGAAGCTATAAATGCTGCTGTGAAATTGTTTAAAGTTAAAAAGAACATAGGTGAATTTATAAGACAATATAAAGTCCAAGAGTTTTTTGAAAAATATACAAATGAGTATTATGTAATAGATAAGGCATATAGAAGATTTTATGCAGCCTTTGACAAATTGGAAGATAAGGAAACATTGGTTGAATTAAGGGAGAAAGTAGAGAATACTTATGTAAATTGGTTTGTAGATGAATTATCAGTTAAATGGTCTAATGCAATTAGTGATGAATTACAAGATAATTGGAATATACCACTTATTACTCAGCAAAAGGATTTCTACAATACATTTATAAAACAGCATGTGATTAAAGGTGAAAGAGTATTTGTAGTTGTATCAGATGCATTAAGATATGAGGCTGCAAAAGAATTTAGTGATATGTTAAATATTGAAAGAAAAGGCTTTACGGAAATATATGCTATGCAGGGGGTAATACCTTCTTATACAAAATTGGGCATGGCAAGTTTACTTCCTAATGATAAGATTGTAATAGATGATAAAACAGAAATAATAGTAGACGGTATTAATTCTGCTGGAACAGATAATAGAGAAAAGGTTTTATCAAAACACTCTGAGAACAGTGTTGCTATTCAATATAAAGATTTAATAGAAATGTCAAGAAGCGAATTTAGAAAAACTTTTAATGGAAAGAAATTAATATATATATACCATAATTCTATAGATGCAATAGGAGATCATGCAGCAACAGAAAGAGAAGTATTTAATGCTGTGGATGAGACTTTTAAGGAGTTAAAAACTTTAATAAATGACTTGATTAATAATGTTAGTGCTTCAAATATATATATTACTTCAGATCACGGATTTATATATAAGCGCGGCTTAATAACTGAAAGTGATAAGACATCTAAAAATGCAGAAGATGCAGCAGTTGAAAAGCGAAGATTTATAATCAGTGATAAAAAACAAAACATGGAAGGGACAATTTGTTTCTCTATGGATTATATACTAGGAAAATACAGTGGTAAGTATGTTACTGTTCCTAGAGGATCAAATAGATTTAAAGTTCAAGGAGAAGGAGCAAACTTTGTTCATGGAGGAGCAACATTACAGGAAATTGTAGTTCCAGTTATAAAGTTTAAAAATGATCGAAGTAAGAATGGAAAATCAGATACAAGAAAAGTAGAAGTTAAACTTACCAATATCTCAAGAAAAATTACTAGTGTTATAACTTACTTAGAGTTTTTCCAAACTGAGAAGGTAGAGGATAAAAAGATACCAATAAGATTAAAAATTTATTTTACTGATGAAGAAGAAAATAGAATTAGTAATGAAAACATGATTATTGCTGATAGTAAATCGACTAAACCTGAGGACAGAAGTTATAAAGAGAAGTTTACATTGAAAAGCATG